>CAJQRX010000058.1 GCA_905612405.1 uncultured Candidatus Thioglobus sp. | reverse complement strand
GATGTGCAATATTCAAATCAACAAAAAGACTTGCAGTTGCTAAAATAATTGTTGCTAAAATTAATGATTTAGTTGCAGCAGCGCCAACATAACCGATCAAGGTTTCGTAATAAGAAATTGGCGCAGATAAGAGCTCATAAATTGTTCCAGTAAACTTTGGAAAGAAAATACCAAAAGAAGCATTTGAGATACTCTGAGTTAATACCGAAAGCATCGTTAATCCTGGGACAATAAATAATCCGTATGAAACCCCATCAATGTTTGGTATTCTTGAGCCAATAGCAGAACCGAAAACAACAAAATATAATGCGGTAGAAATTACTGGTGATGCAATACTCTGGAAAAGTGTTTTCCAAAATCGCATCATTTCATTAGCGTAAATAACTTTTATAGCTGTCAAGTTCATGATTTATCCTTTACCAAGTCTACAAAGATATCCTCTAACGTACTTTGGACTATCTTCATATCTCTTATTGGCAAGCCTGAGTTAGTTATATCATTAAGAACATCTGAGATGTTAGTCTCTTCTTCTTTAACAACATGAGTATAAGAAATTTGCATACCATCTTCTGTCAAAGCAATGCTATGTTTATTTAGAGAGGATGGTATTTTTTTGATTGCCTCTTTTAAATCAATAATAAATTCTTTTTTTCCAAGTGTCTCCATTAGGTGATCTTTTGATTCAACTAACAATAGTTCTCCATTATTAATAACGCCAACCCTATCAGCAATTTCTTCTGCCTCTTCAATATAATGTGTTGTGAGAATAACGGTGACGCCACTATCACTAAGCTTATGAACAATTTTCCACATGTCCTTTCTAAGCTCAACATCAACACCTGCAGTAGGCTCATCCAGAAATAAAACTTTAGGATTATGAGATAGAGCTTTAGCAATTAAAACTCGTCTTTTCATTCCACCAGAGAGAAATCTGATTTGATCATTTTTCTTATCAAAAAGCGATAAATCTTTTAGAAGCTGCTCAAGATAAGCATCATCTCTCTTTGACCCAAACAAGCCCCTACTAAATCTAATAGTATCCCAGACTGTATCAAAAGCGCCAACGGTAAGCTCTTGAGGTACTAGTCCAATCATTGTCCGAGTTTTTCTAAAGTCATTAATAATATCAAAACCATCAACTGTGACTGATCCTGAAGTTGGAGAAACAATCCCACAGATGGTTGAAATCAAAGTTGTTTTACCAGCTCCATTAGGACCTAGAAGCGCTAAGATCTCCCCCCTATAAATTTCAAGGTTGATATTCTTAAGAGCATCAAATCCTGAGCCATAGACTTTGGACAAATCTTTTATTGAAATTATAGGATCCATTAATTAATGAGTTGGAGAGTTGAAAGTATCCGTAATTTTACTTGCTTAACACTTATTGAAATAAGTATCTAATGGTTAATGTTAAAATTTTAAATTCAATAAAGGGGTTGAATCGCAAGTCTATTATAAAAGTCGAGAGCCGTTATTAATAGGTAAGTCATTTGTCGCCAAAACAACTGAGTTATCTGAGCGATAAAATCCTAACACCAAACATTCACTCATGATCGGCCCAACTTGCTTTGGTTCAAAATTTACAACCGCCATGACTTGTTTGCCTTGCAATTGATCCTTGGTATAAAGGTCTGTAATTTGAGAGCTGGATTTTTTTAATCCAATTTCTATTCCAAAATCAACATGTAATATAAAGGCAGGATTTCTTGCTTTAGGAAAATCCTCTACCTCAATTATAGTACCAATCCGTATGTCAACTTTTTCGAAATCTTTCCATGTAATTGTCATACCAATCTTTATTCTTCGAGTAATTCGTTAATGGCGCGCTCAAGTTCAGCAGTGAAGTCAGGATCATTACCAGGACTTGCTGCACAGTGTCCCCATGGAGAATCAAATGGTCGAAAATCAGCACCATTTATATAACCTGCTTCGATTTCATTATCTTCAGGCGGGAAGTACAGATCATGTGTACAGGGCATTAAGATAGTTTTTGCCTTAATAGCGTTTAATGCCATCTCTATGTTTCCGTTATATATTGGTCCAACACTGATATCACTAGTCTGCCATGTATCAAGTTTACAAAGAAGATTATTGGCATCCCAGTTCTTAGCATGATCCTCCTCCCAATCTACAAGCAAGTCTTCTAAGGAGTCATATCCAATTTCTTTAAATAAGGAGTTACGATAAAAGGTTTGTGAAAAAGCCCATCCTGCATAAACTCTTGCAAATGCCTTGAGGCCTGAAACTGGCGGCGAAGTGTAGTCACCGTTATTCCAATTTTGGTCTGCACAAAGCGCCGCCTTTATTCCTTCAAGGAATACGTAATTATGTGGTGATGTTTTAGCTGAAGCGCAAAAAGGTAAGATGGCTTTAACAAAATCAGGGTACTGTGCAGCCCATTGATAAGCCTGACAACCTGCCATCGACCAACCAGTAACAAGAGCTATTTTCTCAACGCCTAAATGCTCTTTTAATAGTTTGTACTGGCAAGCGATATTATCCCAGAGTGAAATACGTGGGAATCTTGGGCCATCTTGAGGCGATTTTGAATTACTCGGCGAAGAAGAGAGCCCGTTACCAAATAAGTTAATTGAAACAATAAAATGTTTTGCTGGATCAATAGCCCTGCCTTCACCAAAAAATCCCTCATTTCTTTGATGAGAGCCAGTATAAAAAGTCGGCATAACAACAACATTATCTCTGGCTGTATTCAGTTTGCCATAAGTTTTGTAAATTAAGAAGGCTGAATTTAACTCTTCTCCAGACAAAAGAGAAACATCACCTAGTTCAAACTTTTCATAATCCATTACAAAGTTTCATTTTATTTATAAGAAAATCATTAAATTTTATACTTAACAATCTAAAGTGTTGTCCCTCTCCCATTGAGTCAGATGGGAGGCATAACCACTCCACTCTGTATGCTTTAATTTTATATAAGCATCAATTATGCTATCTCCAAGTCTTTCTCTAAGGACGTCTGAATCTTCAAGTAATCTAAGCGCATCAAGTAAATTACGAGGCAGCTGCTTATAGCCCTCGATGTCTTTACCAAGCTCATACATATTTACATCAAGCGGATCTCCTGGATCACGATTACCAGCAATGCCATCAAGACCACAAGCAAGTATTGCTGCCTGCATTAAATAAGCATTTGCTGCTCCATCCATTAAGCGTAATTCAAAACGACCTGAGTCTGGAACTCGAATCATATGAGTACGATTATTTCCGCCATAAGTAATTGAGCTAGGAGACCACGTTGCGCCAGAAACTGTTCTTGGGGCATTAATACGTTTGTAGCTATTTACTGTAGGGTTAAAGATAGCAGTTAAGCGATCTGCACTATGCATAATCCCGCCTAAAAATTGATAAGCAAGAGGTGATAATCCTAGTCCTCGACTATCATTTTCACCATTAAATAAATTTTTAGATCCATCTAGATTCCATATTGATACATGAGAGTGGCAGCCATTTCCCGTAAGATGACTAAAAGGTTTTGGCATAAATGTGGCACGCATTCCATGAAGCTCAGCAATTGATTTCACCATAAATTTAAAAAATACTTGGCGATCAGCAGTTTTTAAAGCGTCATCAAAATCCCAATTCATTTCAAATTGACCATTGGCATCTTCATGATCATTTTGATATGGACCCCAGCCTAGCTCAATCATACTGTCACAAATTTGCTTAATGACTGGATATTGACGCATTAAAGCCTGTTGATCATAACAAGGCTTGCTTTGAGTATCTTTCTCATCAGCGATATCTGTTCCATCTTCATTGATTAGGTGGTATTCACACTCAACACCTGTTTTCATACGAAAACCTTGCTTTTCAGCTTCTGCCAATTGCTTCTTTAATGCAACTCGAGGAGAAGCTTCAACAGGCTTTCCATCCATCCATAAGTCTGAGGCTAACCAGGCAATTTCTGGCTTCCAAGGCAACTGGATAAGGCTATCAGGATCTGGAATGGCAAACATATCAGGATGAGCAGGCGTCATGTCTAGCCACGCTGCAAATCCCGCAAAACCAGCACCATCTTTTTGCATGCCATCAATAGCCCTTGCAGGAACCAACTTAGAGCGCAAACTTCCAAAAAGATCCACAAAGCTAATAAGAAAATATTCAATACCTTTATCTGCAGCTACTTTACTAAGTTTAGTGGCCATAATTTCTCCTATTTATTTGTTATTATTTTTATTAAATTAGTAATTATATTCCACCTTTCCCTGGAATCCAATCAGTACCAGCAAGGGGAACACCAGCCATCGCAGCTGCCTCCATAGTTAATGCTACCATATCCTCTGGCTCTAAATTATGCACATGGCTCTTGCCACACGCCCGAGCCAATGTTTGTAATTCAAGCGTAAGAACATTTATATAATTCGCAAGTCGGCGCCCACCTAAAATTGGATCTAATCTCTTTGCAAGCTCAGGGTCTTGAGTCGTAATACCAGCTGGATCATTTCCCGCCTGATAGTCGTCCCAAAAACCAGCCGCTGAACCTATTGCCTTATATTCGTCATCAAATTCAGGACTTTGATCGCCCAATGCGATTAATGCAGCAGTTCCTATTGAAACTGCATCCGCGCCCAGAGCTAAGGCTTTTGCAACATCTGCTCCACTTCGAATACCACCAGAAACGATCAGCTGTACCTTACGATGCATATCCATTTCTTGCAGAGCTTCAACAGCCATTCGAACTGCTGGAAGGGTTGGTATTCCAACGTGCTCAATAAAGACATCTTGTGTTGCTGCAGTTCCGCCTTGCATACCATCAACAACTACAACATCTGCACCAGCTTTAACAGCAAGAGTGACATCATAAAAAACTCGCGTCGCCCCAACTTTGACATAGATTGGCTTTTCCCAGTTAGTTATTTCACGTAATTCCTGTATCTTGATTTCAAGATCATCTGGACCTGTCCAATCTGGATGACGACAAGCAGATCTCTGATCTATTCCTTCTGGAAGATTTCGCATTTGTGCTACTCTAGGAGAAATTTTTTGCCCCAATAGCATGCCTCCGCCTCCCGGCTTTGCTCCCTGGCCTAGAACAATTTCGATTGCATCAGCTTTCCTTAAATCATCCGGATTCATTCCATATCTTGAAGGCAAATATTGGTAAACTAAAGTTTTAGAATGCCCTCTTTCTTCTGGAGTCATTCCGCCATCCCCTGTAGTTGTGCTAGTGCCAGCAATAGTTGCGCCTCTTCCAAGTGACTCTTTAGCTTGAGCCGAAAGGGAGCCAAAGCTCATGCCTGCAATTGTGATTGGTGTTTTTAAATGAATAGGGTTTTTTGCAAACCTATTTCCTAGAACAACCTCTGTTGTGCATTTTTCTCTATAACCCTCTAATGGATAGCGAGAAGTTGAAGCACCAAGAAATACTAAATCATCAAATGTAGGAATATCTCTTTTAGCACCAAACCCGCGAATATCATAAATTCCTGTTTTAGCTGCACGCTGAATTTCCGCAATTACATGACGAGGGAAAGTAGCAGATTCTATTAATGTTGGATTATCTTTGCTCATAATCTTATCTCCTTAGTAGTCATCGACTTGGTCAATGTCAAAATTATATAATTTGCGCGCAGAACCATAGCGTCGAAACTCTTCAACTCCATGACTCATTTTTGATTGGCTTAGCAATTGCTGCAGTTCTTTCTTGTGCTCATCTCGCATTTCTTTTTCGATACAATCTGTACCTAAGCTTTTGACTTTACCTCGTACATAAAGTTTGGCTTCGTAAATAGAATCACCTAAGGCGTCCCCCGCATCTCCGCAAACGACTAGACATCCAGATTGCGCCATAAATGCACTCATATGTCCAATATTACCACCAACAACAATATTTACACCTTTCATCGAAATTCCACAACGTGAACTTGAATCTCCCTCAATAACTAATAATCCACCATGCGCTGTTGCAGCAGCATATTGAGAGGCATTACCAGTAACGCGTACCTCACCAGACATCATATTTTCAGCTAAACCAGGCCCAGCATTTCCATTAATTACTATATTGGCCTTTTGATTCATGCCGGCGCAATAATAACCAACATGTCCATTAATTTCAACATCAACATCTGTTGTTAGCCCAACTGAAAGGGCATGCTTTCCAACAGTATTATTTATAGAAAATTTATCCCCCGCAGAGCCTCCCTGTAATTTTTCATTAAGCTCTCTAACGCTACTTTTATCTAAATTTATTTCAGTCATACTTAGCTCCTTTTCCAGCTATAAATCTGAGTTGGCTCAGGCTCCCAAATGCGTGCATTTTCAGCGCCGGGTAAAGTTGCAATAGCGCGATATTCAGAAGACATCGCAGCCCAATCATCAGTTTCAGCCATAATTGCTGGCTTACAGCCAATCGGATCACGCATAACTGCAAAACCATCCCTAGTTCCAATTGCAAAGGTATAGAATCCATCTAAATCCTCTATGGCATGATTCAGAGCTTGATCTAAATCATCGCCCTCACTTAAGCGCCAGCTCAAATATCCAGCAGCAACTTCGCTATCATTATCGGTTTTGAAATGAACACCTTTTTTTCGTAAAGTTTCACGTAATCTGTTATGGTTTGATAAAGAGCCATTATGCACAAGGCATAAATCTTGGCCTGTAGAAAAGGGGTGGGAGTGCTCTGTTGTAATTGCACTTTCTGTTGCCATTCGCGTATGACCAAGAGCATGAGTACCAGTCATACTTTTAATATCAAACTGATCAATAAACTCAGCTGGGTTACCTTTACCTTTAAAGATCTCAATATTTGTTCCTGCACTTGTAATACTAAGATCAGTCCAGTTATCTCTCATCCAAACTTGAACATCATCAATTTCAGAATCTAGACTCAAAACTGCATGATTACGAGTTACCGTAATATCTCTTAAAGAAAAATGATTACTTATCGCGGCCTCTAAAGCACCCCAATCAAAGTCTTGGTGCTGAGCAAGGACAGTAATCTTACAGCCATTCTCTTGAGGATTACGATAAACGGCAATAC
>CAJQRX010000057.1 GCA_905612405.1 uncultured Candidatus Thioglobus sp. | reverse complement strand
TTCCTGGCTCAGGCTTTATTTTTATTGTTCTGATTCTTCTCATAACAGGAGCCTTGGTAACAAATATTATAGGGCGAAAACTTTTAACTATATGGGAAAAAGCACTTAATAAAATTCCAGGTTTTAGAAATATTTATAATGCTCTTAAAAAAATATCTTCGACTGTTCTAAACACATCTAGTGAAAGCTTTAGAAAAGCATATTTAATACAGTACCCCAGTAAAGGTATTTGGGTAGTTGCATTTCAATCAGGAGACTATAAAGGAGAAATTGCATCAATTATTGAAAAAGATGTCATAAACCTCTTTGTACCAACTACTCCTAATCCAACTTCAGGATTTTTTGTAATAATTCCAAAAAAAGATGCAATAGAGTTAAAAATGTCTGTTGAAGAGGCTTTTAAATTAGTTATATCTGCTGGTGTTGTGACGCCAGCAACTTTAAAAATTAAGGAAAGTTAATGAGAACAAATTTCTGCGGTGAACTTAATAAAACTAATCTTAATGAAGAGGTTATTCTCTGCGGCTGGGTCAATAGAAGGCGTGATCATGGTGGTGTTATTTTTTTAGATTTAAGAGATAAGAAAGGTCTTGCTCAAATAGTAATCAATCCTGAAACTGCAGATACCTTTAAGTTAGCCGAAACAATTCGTAATGAATTTGTAATTAAAGTTATTGGAAAAGTTCTCGCTAGAAATAGCGAAATGATCAATAAAAAGATTCCAACTGGTGAAATTGAAGTGCTTGCAGATAAAATTGAAATTTTAAATGCATCTAAGCCAATTCCATTTCAGCTTGACTCGATGGAAACCTCTGAAGAGGTAAGACTTAAATATCGCTATTTAGACCTTAGAAGAGACGAAATGCAACAAAGATTGCGATTAAGATCTAAGGTAACTCATTTCATGCGAGATTTTATGGATAAGCATGATTTCCTGGATATTGAAACTCCTTTTCTAACAAAAGCAACACCTGAGGGTGCTAGAGATTATCTTGTGCCTTCAAGGACCCATGAAGGAAGTTTTTTTGCATTACCGCAGTCCCCTCAGCTTTTTAAGCAACTCCTAATGATGTCTGGCTTTGAAAGATATTATCAAATAGTTAAATGCTTCAGAGATGAAGATTTAAGGGCAGACCGTCAACCAGAATTTACGCAGCTAGATGTTGAAACTTCATTTATGAATGAAGATGAAATAACATCACTAATGGAAAAAATGGTAAGAGGTTTATTTAAAGAAGTTGCAAGTATTGATTTACCTAAAAAATTTCCTACAATTACTTATGATGACGCCATTAATCTTTATGGTGTTGATAGGCCTGACTTAAGAATCCCTTTAAAGATAGTTGATGTTAACGAAATCATGAAAGATGTTGAATTTAAAGTCTTTTCTGGTCCAGCTAATAGTGATAAGGGAAGAGTTGCAGCACTTAAAATTCCAGGAGGAGCTTCAATTAGTCGTAAACAAATTGATGACTATACAAAATTTGTCAGCATTTATGGCGCAAAAGGATTAGCTTATATTAAGATAAATGATGATGGCCCGTCCTCGCCAATTATTAAATTTCTTGGTGATGATGTAACACAACAAGTTATTGACTTAACAGAGGCAAAAAAAGGTGACATCATCTTTTTTGGTGCAGATAAATCTAAGATTGTAAACGAAGCTCTTGGAAACCTCAGAGAAAAGCTAGGTAAAGATTTAAATCTATTCGATAAAGAATGGGCTCCAATTTGGGTGATTGACTTTCCAATGTTTGATGTCTCGGATGATGGATCACTAAACGCAATTCATCATCCATTTACAGCCCCCAGTGTTGACACTAAAACACTTTTAGAGAATCCTGAGAAGTCACTTTCACGTGCCTATGATTTAGTAATTAATGGCTCTGAAGTAGGTGGTGGCTCAATTCGAATTCATAAAAGTAAAATGCAAAAAACTGTCTTAAAGCTTCTAGGAATAGAAGATGATGAGGCAAGAGAAAAGTTTGGATTCCTACTCGATGCTCTTGATTATGGCTGCCCTCCTCATGGCGGAATTGCTTTTGGTCTAGATAGATTAGTTATGACTCTTAGTAAGACGGACTCTATTAGAGACGTTATAGCTTTTCCTAAAACTCAAACAGCTGCATGTCTTTTAACTGATGCTCCATCAAGTGTTTCTAAATCTCAACTTAAAGAATTAAATATTAAAGTTAGCCTGCCAGCTAAGTCTTAAAAATGCAAGATATAGTAATTGATCGACCGATAGAAATTTTAATTAAGGAAGCCTTAAAGGAAAATAATGCAACCCTTGTTGCTCATTATTACGTCAGTGCAGACTTACAAATTTTAGCTGAAGAATCTGGCGGCATAGTTTCAGACTCTCTAGAAATGGCGAGATTTGGACAAAATAGTGATGCTGAAACAATTATTGTTGCTGGCGTTAAATTTATGGGCGAAACTGCCAAAATTTTATCACCCGAAAAAAGGGTACTTGTTCTAGATGATCAAGCTACATGCTCTCTTGACTTATCATGTCCAATTAATGAATTTTCACAATTTTGTGACCAAAATCCTGACCACGTTGTTGTTGTTTATGCAAATACATCAGCTGAGGTTAAAGCTCGGGCCGACTGGGTTGTTACTTCAGGAAGTGCACTTAGAGTTGTTAAAAAACTTCATAGCGAAGGAAAAAAAGTTCTTTGGGCTCCAGATAAACACCTAGGACATTATGTGCAGTCCAGAACTGGAGTAGAAATGCTCATGTGGGATGGAGCATGTATAGTTCATGAAGAATTTAAAGCTGAAGGTCTTAAAAGACTGATGCAGCTTCATCCTGAAGCAGGAGTACTCGTACATCCTGAATCGCCAAAAGATGTTATCGTACTAGCAGATGTTGTTGGTTCTACAACTCAACTAATTAATGCTGCTGCCTCAAGGCCTGAAAATATGTTTATAGTTGCAACTGATAATGGTATTTTTCATAAAATGAAGGAAATAGCGCCAAATAAAAAATTTATCGAAGCTCCAACTATGGGTGAAGGAGCTGACTGCGAATCCTGTGCTCATTGCAATTGGATGGCAATGAATACGCTTGAAAAATGCCTTGATACTTTAATTACAGGTAAAAATGAAATTCGAATAAGTACTAAAATCATAGAAAAAGCACAACACTCAATTCATCGCTTACTAGAATTTACTAAATAATTTTTGGAGAAATTTTTCAAATATGGCGGGACATAGCAAATGGCATAACATTCAGCACAGGAAAGGGGCGCAGGATGCTAAGCGTGGAAAGGTATTCACTAAGCTCATTAAAGAGATCGTTATTGCGGCAAAAAAGGGTGGCGGTGTTCTAGAAAATAATCCCTCTCTTCGCGCAATAATTGATAAATCTCTTGCTGCGAATATGAAGCGTGACACAATAGAAAATGCTGTTAAGAGAGGCTCTGGTGATCTAGAAGGTGATAATTATGAAGAAATACGCTATGAGGGCTATGGATTAGGAGGAACTGCCATCATGGTAGACTGTCTTACTGACAATAAAAATCGCACAGTCTCAGATGTAAGGCATGCTTTTTCTAAACATGGAGGTAATTTAGGAACAGATGGCTCAGTCGCATATATGTTCACAAAACAAGGTTTTATTAGCTTTGCTTCAGGAGATGAGGATGAAATCATGGAGGTTGCTTTAGAATCTGGAGCTGATGATATTATTGTCAATGATGATGGTTCAATTGACGTAGTAACAAGTCCAGATAGTTTTTTTCCTGTTAAAGATGCTCTCATTGCTAGTAGTTTAAATCCTGATCATTCTCAAATTACTATGGAACCAGCAAGTCGTATTGAGCTTAATATGGAGGATGCTGAAAAATTTATTAAACTTATCGATTGGCTTGAAGATCTTGATGACACACAAGAGGTCTATCATAACGCTGAAATTTCAGACGAATTAATGTCTGAACTATGATTTCATTTCATACCGGAATTCAAGCACTTCGAAATTTTAAAGTTAGAAATCTCAATGAAAAAATAAATACCACTTTTCCAAATATAAAACTATTATCTTCAGAGTATATTCATTTTGTTGAAACCGATAATAAGCTTAGTAATAAAAATCAATTAATACTTGATAAACTATTAAATTATTCTCCTTTATTAGATACTTCGAACTCACTTCAAAAAATAATAATAACTCCTAGGATTGGAACCATATCACCATGGTCCTCAAAGGCAACAGATATTTGTCAGCTTTGCAGTCTTGATGAGATTAAAAGAATTGAACGAGGAATTATTTATCATTTTAGTCAAGAAATTAAATCTGAAGAATTAGAGACAATACTTAACTTCATAATGGATAGGATGACTGAATCTCATCTTAGAAACACTGATGAATCAAGCCTGTTATTTGAGGAATTAAAGCCAAAATCATACAAAAGTATAGATATCCTTAAAGATGGAAAATCTGCAATTATTAATGCAAATATCGAGCTAGGTCTTGCGTTAAGTGATGGTGAAATTAATTACTTATATGAGAACTTTAATAAGTTAAAGAGAAACCCTAGAGACGTTGAGCTAATGATGTTTGCTCAAGCGAACTCTGAGCATTGTAGACATAAAATTTTTAATGCAGACTGGACTATCGACTCAGTAAAGCAAGCAATCTCACTATTTGACATGATTAAGAATACTTATCACAAAAATCCAAACGGCCTACTATCAGTTTACAGTGATAATTCAGCCGTTATGAATGGCTATAAATCAAGTTTTTTTGAGCCTAGTGATCAAGGTGTTTACACGTCATCAATGGCAGATAAAGCCATATTAATTAAAGTCGAAACTCACAACCACCCTACTGCAATTGCTCCTGAGCCTGGAGCTGCAACTGGATCGGGAGGAGAAATTAGAGATGAAGGAGCAACAGGAAGGGGGTCAAAACCAAAAGTAGGTCTTAGTGGATTTTCAGTTTCAAACTTAAAAATACCATACTCAGTTAATCCCTGGGAAAAAGATTATGGTAAACCGAGTCAAATTGCATCTGCTCTTGAAATTATGATTGACGGCCCTCTTGGCGCTGCTTCGTATAATAATGAATTTGGTAGGCCAAATACTTGTGGATATTTTAGGACATATGAGCAAAAAACAGCAAGTAATGAAATAAGAGGCTATCACAAACCAATTATGCTTGCTGGTGGCCTCGGAAATATAAGAAAAGATCATGTTGAAAAAGGATCAATTTCAGATGGAGATGTTCTCATAGTTCTTGGTGGCCCTGCTATGTTAATTGGATTAGGCGGCGGCGCTGCATCAAGTGTGGGTAGTGGAGATCAGAGTCAAGAGCTTGACTTTGCTTCTGTTCAAAGAGCAAATCCAGAAATGCAAAGACGCGCCCAAGAAGTTATTAATTCTTGCATTAATTTAGGCAATAAAAATCCAATTGTTTCAATACATGATATTGGCGCAGGTGGACTTTCAAATGGCATCCCTGAACTAGTCAATGACTCTCAAAAAGGTGCTAATCTTCAATTAAGGTCAATTCCAAATGAAGAATCAAAAATGTCTCCACTTGAGATATGGTGTAATGAGTCTCAAGAAAGATACGTTCTTGCGATTAAAGAAGAGAGCGTTGATTTATTTCGTCAAATATGCATAAAAGAAAGAGCGCCTTTTGCTGTCTTAGGAAATGCAACTGATAATCAGCATTTAACTCTTAAAGACTCTCAATTTAATAACAAACCAATTGACCTTGAAATGTCGTTACTCTTTGGTTCAACGCCAAAAACCCTCAAAGATGTCTCATCGCTTCCAAATAATGAGAAGGAATTTAATACCACTGCAGTAAAGCTTAATGAAGCTATCAACCGCCTTTTAAAACTTCCAACGGTTGCAAGTAAAAATTTCCTAATAACTATTGCTGATCGCTCAGTTACTGGCCTCATTGCCAGAGATCAAATGATTGGACCATGGCAAGTACCTGTTGCAGATTGTGCTATTTCATTAGCAGACTATTCTGGATACCAAGGTGAAGCCATGTCAATTGGTGAAAAAACGCCTTTATCCCTTATTAATGCAGCGGCAGCGGCAAGAATGAGTGTTGGTGAAGCATTAACTAACTTACTCAGCGTTTATATTGAAGACATTAGTCATATTAATCTATCGGCAAACTGGATGTGTGCAAGTGGATTTCCAGGAGAAGATGCCAAACTTTATGAGGCTGTCAAAGCAATTGGTATGGAGCTTTGTCCTAAACTAGGACTAACAATACCCGTTGGAAAAGATTCTATGTCAATGAAAAGTACATGGAATGAAAATGGAAAAGAAAGGTCAGTTACAGCGCCATTATCTTTAATAATTAGCGCATTCTCAAAAATACCTGATGCAAGACTTCAAATCACCCCCTTACTTGATACCAAAATCGATTCAGAGCTTTTTTTAATTGACCTAGGTTTAGGAAAAAATAGAATGGGTGGATCTTGTTTGGCTCAAGTTTATAACCAAATTGGAAGAACTTCTCCAGATCTTGATGATCCAATTTTATTTGCCAAGTTCTTTTCATTAATAAATAAGTTCAATAAAGAAAAGTTAATTAGCGCTTATCATGATCGCTCTGATGGAGGTGTTATTACAACTTTATTTGAAATGGCATTTGCATCTCATTGCGGCATGGAAATCTATGGCTCTAATACAATAAATGAGCTCTTTAATGAAGAGTTGGGATGCATTATTCAAATCCCAATTATAAATAAATCTATAGTTCTCAAAATGCTTGAAGATATTGGGCTTAAAGAATTCACTCAGCCTATTGCTAAAGTAAATAATACTGATGAAATTTTAATCTACCAAGAAAATAAACTAGTATTTAGCGATAAGAGAAAGAATCTTCACAAAGAGTGGTCATCAACCTCTTTTGAAATTTCTAAGCTCCGAGATAATCCAATATGCTCAGAGTCAGAAAATAAGGAGTTATTAGAAACTTCTGATGGCTTAAAAGTTAAGACAACTTATGATATTAATGAATCGATAAGTGCACCTTATTTAAATACTGGAATAAAGCCAAAAATTGCTATTCTAAGGGAGCAAGGTATCAATGGCCATGTTGAAATGGCTGCAGCTTTTACCCAGGCTGGCTTTGATGCTTATGATGTCCATATGAGTGAAATTCTTTCTGGAAAAACATCATTAAAACAATTCCAAGGTTTAGCAGCATGTGGCGGTTTTTCTTATGGCGATGTTTTAGGCGCAGGTAGAGGTTGGGCAAACTCTATACTTTTAAATAGTAATGTAAAAGATGAGTTTTCTGAATTTTTTTCCAGAACTAATAGCTTCACTCTTGGTGTTTGTAATGGCTGCCAAATGGTTTCCAATTTAAAAGAAATTATTCCTGGCACAGAAAACTGGCCTTCATTTGAAAAAAATACTTCAGAGCAATTCGAAGCTCGCCTTACAAGCGTTAAAATTAAGCAAACTAATTCGATATTTTTTAATGGAATGGAAGGCTCCATTATGCCAATAGCGATTGCTCATGGAGAAGGAAGGGCAAAATTTTCCTCAAATCAAAGTAAGAGTAATATTGCTATGCAATACGTCAATTACTCAGGCAATCCAACTCAAACCTATCCTCATAATCCAAACGGGTCAGAAGATGGCATTGCAAGCGTGTGTGATGACTCGGGAAGAATTATGATTATGATGCCCCATCCTGAAAGAGTTTTTAGAGCAATTCAAAACTCATGGCATCCTGATGATTGGCAAGAAAGGTCTCCATGGATGAGGATGTTTGAAAATGCCAGAAAGTGGGTTAATTAATAAATATGCTGCCTGATCAAATTATTAGAAGTAACAGAAAGACTTTAAGCATTTCTATTAATGAAAATGCTGAATTAATAGTGCGCGCACCAAAACGAATATCAGATCAAAAAATTCAAGATTTTATTAATGAAAAAGAGAATTGGATTACAAGAAACCAGTCAGTAGTAAAAACCCACGCTGAAGATATAGCAAAAGATAAAAATATGCTTCTATATCTTGGAACACTTTTTCCATTAAAAACTGACAATGATTCTGAAAAGATTTACTTTAATGGCAAGGAATTTCTAGCTGACCTTGAAAATAAGGAAAAAACTAATAAATCCTTAAAAACATGGTACAAAAATAAATTTAAAGAAGTTGCAGTTCCTCGACTATTTTATTTTGCCGAAAAGCATAATTTACAGATCAATCAAGTGAGAATTAAAGAGCAAAAAACTCTCTGGGGATCTTGCTCTTCCAGAAACAATATTAATTTAAACTTCCTACTCATTATGGCACCGTTAAAAGTAATTGATTATGTCATTATTCATGAATTAGTGCACACCATTCATAAAAACCATTCAGTCAATTTCTGGAACGCAGTTGAGGAAATTATGCCTAACTATAAAGAAGCTAAGCATTGGCTTAAAGAAAATGGTTATAGGTTAAGAACTTTATAGCTAATTATTTATTTTTAGCCGTTATATTTTTCTACGGCCTCTTCCATGGCCTCTTTCAATGTATCCTGCTCTGCCATTTCAAGAATAATATCACCACCACCAACTAATTCAGAATTAAAATAGATTTGAGGAAATGTTGGCCAGTCAGCAAAGTCAGGTAGGCTTTGAAAAACCTCTTGGTCTTCAAAAATGTTAACAAATGCAAACTCAACCCCCGTTGAAGCTAATGTTTGAGATGCGCGAGCTGAGAAACCACACTGAGGAAATTGAGGCGTTCCTTTCATATAAATAACTATCGCTGCACTATCAACTTGTTTTTGAATTTTTTCTATTACGTCCAATTTAATACTCCCAATGTTTTTTTACTATTTTAGTATAGTATTCACAAGCCTATAAAGATTTGTAAAAACAATTATTGCTTAATTGCTTGAGAAATTACATACTTTTGCCCTTGTTTAATTTTTTTGTAATTACCAAAAACTGATTTAAAGTTATTTTTTATAAAGTCCTTTAGTCCATTAATTGTAACGACAGTAATTACGCCCCCAGGTTTTAGAGCGTCCAAAGCATCATAAAGAATTATTGACAGTTGCTCGCGTCCAACTTTAGCAGGAATATTTGAAACAATTTGATTAAATTTGATATTACTAGGGACTTGTAAAAAAGCATCTGAAAGGTACGCTTTAGCATTGAAAATATTATTGATTTTTGCATTGTAATTTGCAAGATCAACTGCAATAAAGTCTTTATCAACCATGTGAACTTCACCCTTAGAGCAGTGTTTTGCCAGCGCTAGACCTATAGGGCCATAACCACAGCCTAAATCTAAACAGACATCATTAATATCAGCGCTAAAGTACTTCATCAAAAGTTTAGTACCATCATCAAGAGCTCGAGGACTAAAAGTGCCCCATCGAGTATGCAGTTTTAGATTTGAATCAAATAGCTCTACATCAAGAACTATATCTTTTTTTAATTTAGCAATGTCTTTGCGCTCAAACATTTGTTAATCCTATTTAGAAGTGGTAATTATATAGAACTATAAAAAAATCGATGCAATCCTTATACCAGTATCAATTTAATTTTTTTTATTGCTTTTTGCAATTACGTTATTAGCATCATCGCCTATATGAGATTCTCCACGACTCTTTGCAAGCTGAACCTGTTTTTCTCTTTCACGATAGCGATTAACTTGTGACAAATTTTTTGTTCCATAACATCTTGGGCAGGAGGTTCCTTTTTCATAATGAGGATGCTCTTTGTCTTCCTCAGTAATTGGAAATCTACAGGCATGACATTGATCATATTTTCCAAGCTCAAGATTATGCTTAACAGCTACTCTATCATCGAAGACAAAACACTCGCCCTCCCATAAGCTATCATCTTCTTTAACCTCTTCAAGATATTTTAAAATTCCACCCTGAAGATGAAACACATTTTCAAAACCTTTTGATTTTAAATAAGCAGTAGATTTTTCACAGCGTATACCGCCAGTACAAAACATGGCAATTTTTTTATCTCGATATTTTTCTAAATTATTTTTGGTATAGGCTGGAAACTGCCGAAATGTCTCAGTATTTGGGTTAATTGAGCCCTTAAAACTACCTATTTCAAATTCATAATTATTTCGAGTATCAATTAAAACAACATCAGGATCATTAATGAGCTCATTCCAATCAGCTGGTTTAATATAAGTACCAGAAGAGTATGTAGGGTCAATATTTGATACGCCCAAAGTCACTATTTCCTTTTTTAACTTTACCTTAAGTCTTTTAAATGGAGGTTTTTCACTATAAGAAAATTTATACTCCAAACCAACTAGCCTCTTATCTTTTTGAAGGTAATCAAGGGATTTCATAATGCTATCATTATCACCAGCAATCGTTCCATTCACTCCCTCTCTAGCCAACAATAAAGTACCTCTAATATTTAGCGAATCTAAAAATAATTTAAGAGGGTCTTGAATTTCTTCAAAGTCATCTAACCGAGTAAACTTATATAAAGCACAAATAGTGAGCATATTTCATAAATGAAAAAGTAGTGGATTAATTTTACTAGCCAGTTGTATTTTTTTTTTACTATTTAACCTTTTTTAATAAACATTAAAACTCCTTTAGGGCTCCACTATTATTAATACCGACAAGTGTATAATATTTTTCTTTTGCTTAACAAGCATCACCAAATCAGTATAACTCAATAATGTTAAATAATATTCATAAACCAAGTGACATAAAAAAACTAGACATTGAAGAATTAAATGCTCTTGCTGAAGAGATTAAATTATTTTTAATAGATAGTATTGAGCAAACTGGTGGACACCTTAGCTCAAACCTTGGAACTATTGAATTAACACTGGCAATGCACTATGTATTTGACACCCCTAATGATACTTTTGTTTGGGATGTTGGTCATCAGGCGTACACCCATAAAATCCTAACTGGTAGAAAAGATTTAATGTCTACTCTGCGTCAGAAAGGTGGCTTATCTGGCTTTACGAAAAGAAGTGAAAGTGAACATGATGCTTTTGGAGCAGGTCACTCATCAACCTCAATAAGTGCAGCACTTGGCATTGCAATTGCAAACAAATTACAACATAAGTCTGACACATCAATAGCAGTTATCGGAGATGGTGCGCTAAGTGGAGGCATGTCATTTGAAGCCATGAATCATGCAGGCGATACTGATGCTAACCTGCTAATCATTCTAAATGATAACGACATGTCGATTTCTCAAAATGTTGGGGCTTTGAGCAAATATTTAACTAGACTTATTTCTGGAAAAATATACTCAACTATGAAGTCAAAATCTCTTAAGTTCCTAGAAAGATTACCACGAGTCCAAAAATTTGCTAAACGCTCAGAGGAGCATCTAAAAGGGATGTTTCTTCCAGGAACGTTATTTGAAGAGCTTGGGATAGAGTATTTTGGACCAATTGATGGTCATGATATTCCCGTATTAATTAAAGCTTTAAAAAATTTAAAAAATATTGAAAATCCTCGAATTCTCCATATCATTACTAAAAAAGGACATGGGCTTGAGGCTGCTGAGCAAAATCCATTAAAGTTTCATGGAATTTCTCCACCATCAAACTCAACTAACAACTTTCCAAGCTACAGCAAAGTTTTTGGAGAATGGTTATGTAATAGCGCCAAAAATGATGAAAGAATAATTGGTATAACACCAGCAATGTCTGAAGGATCTGGCATGGTTAATTTTGAAAAAAACTTTCCTGATCGCTTCATAGATGTCGCAATTGCAGAGCAACATGCTGTCACCCTAGCTGGAGGCATCGCGACCAAGGGGTTAAAGCCAGTTGTTGCAATATATTCAACATTCTTACAGCGTGGTTATGACCAATTTATTCATGATATCGCGTTACAAAATTTGAACGTTATTTTTGCTATTGATCGTGCAGGGCTTGTTGGAGCAGATGGCGCGACTCATGCTGGTATTTTTGACTTAAGC
The DNA here is from genome assembly GCA_905612405.1 of uncultured Candidatus Thioglobus sp. GTDB lineage: Bacteria > Pseudomonadota > Gammaproteobacteria > PS1 > Pseudothioglobaceae > Pseudothioglobus. The sequence continues at coordinate 21,746 of CAJQRX010000057.1, read as the reverse complement.
TTTTTGAGATGTATTCCAAATATTGTTATTATTGCGCCAAGCTCTTCTATTGAAATGTACAAGGCCCTTAATTTTTCTCTTAATTTTGATGGGCCGGTTTGCGTAAGATTTCCAAGAGGAAAGTCAGTCATTGAAGACTTTACAACAAGTGCATCTATAGAAATTGGAAAAGGAAATATTATTAGAACTGGTAAAGATATTGCTATTTTTGCATTTGGTAATATGCTTGAGCCAGCCCTTAGCGCATCTGAAAAAATTGATGCAACAGTTATTGATATGCGATTTGTTAAGCCGTTAGATGAAAATTTAATTATCGATACTGCTAACAGTTATAAAAAACTAATCTCCATAGAAGACAATACTGCAAGCGGGGGTGCTGGAAGTGCTATTAATGAATTACTTCAATCAAAAAATATTAAGACGCCGCTCCATATTATTGGTGTCCCAGACTTAGTTACTGAACATGGTTCACAAGATGAGCTTTATTTACTTTATGGATTGCATGAAGAAAATATCATTAATGTTGCAAAAAATTAATGAAAAAGACGTTAAAAAAGTATAGTCCAAAACGTGAAAACATTAATTTAGGCTTTCTAAATAAATACCTAAATGATCCAGAATTATGGAAATGGAACAAGAAAACTATAGCTAAAGCTTTCGCTATTGGTCTTTTTTGTGCTTTTCTACCAGTTCCAATACATGTTATATTAGCTGGCATTCTTGCAGTTATTTTTTCTGCAAATATTCTCCTTTCAATGCTTATTGTTTGGGTAAATAATCCCCTTACAATGGTGCCAATTTTTTACTTTACCTATAAGTTAGGCTCAAAAATCATAGGTGTTGAAGTGGACCCTGAATTTGAATTTTCATTTGGCTATTTGATGGATAACTTTTGGTCTGCAACACTCGCTCTATGGGTTGGAGGTTTAATCACCTCGACTGTAGCATCAACATTAGGTTATTTTTCAGTTATTTCAATATATAAATACAAAGCACTAAAGAGAGTTAAACGTTTGAAATAGGTATGCGTCTTCTAATACTGGTCTCTAGAGTATCTACAAGTGAATCATTGTTAACCTTACTATGAGGCTTGCCATCTATATAGAGTAGATTTGGAGAGCCACCAGTAAGTCCAACACTTACTTCCTTCGCCTCCCCTGGCCCATTAACAACACAACCAATTACAGCAACATCAATAGGCTCAGTTATATCTTCTAGACGAGCTTCAAGTTCATTAACAACTGCGATTACATCAAAATTTTGTCTTGAGCATGATGGACATGCAATCAAGTTAACACCCTTCTTTCTTAAATGAAGTGACTTTAAAATATCAAAACCAACTTTTATCTCATCCACAGGATCCGATGCCAGAGAGACTCTAATAGTATCACCAATACCTTCACTTAGAAGTAAGCCCATTCCAATTGAAGATTTAACTGTTCCAGAGCGAAATGATCCAGCTTCAGTAATTCCTAGGTGAAGTGGGTTATTAATTTGAGAAGCTAATTGACGATAAGCAAAAACAGTCATAAAAACCTCAGAAGCCTTTAATGAAACTTTAAAGTTATCAAAGTTCAGTCTATCCAAAATATCAATATGCCTGAATGCAGACTCTACCATTGCCTCTGGAGTTGGCTCAGTGTATTTTTTTTGTAAATCTTTTTCAAGAGATCCAGCGTTAACACCAATACGAATAGGGATTCCATTATCTTTTGCGGCGGCAACAACCTCCCTTATGCGATCTTCTTTACCAATATTTCCAGGATTAATTCTTAAACAGTCCGCACCATATCCTGCAACTTTTAAGGCAATTTTATAATCAAAATGAATATCAGTAATTAGAGGGATATTTACGCGTATCTTTATTTTTTTAAACGCTTCAGCTGCATCCATAGTCGGAATTGAAACTCTAACAAGATCAGCTCCAGCTTTCTCAAGAGATAAGATTTGTGAAACTGTAGAATCAACATCACAGGTATCGGTATTAGTCATGCTCTGGACAGTAATCGGAGCATCACCACCAATTGCGACATTGCCTACGAAAATTTTCTTTGAAACCCTTCTTTTAATTTTGTGTACTTGCTTCATAAGTGCTTATTACTTCGTCAAGATTTTCAGTTACTTCATTAATTTCATCAGTAGAAATTACATCATCAGTAGAAATTACATCATCAGTATTTTCAACAATTTTATTTTCACTAACATCATCAAGACTTGGCTGACTAATTATGATGGAGTTTGTTTTACTTTCAGTTGCGTCTTTCCCCTGAAAATAATACCATATAGCACCAAAAATTAAAAAAAACAAAAAAAGCCAAAGTAGCTGCCTCTTTATAGGTTTTTTCTTTTTTGGATAATAATTAATCCCGTCCAGCACTTCTTCTGCTCTTATCTGCAACTTTTCCAGCTAATTGTCCACATGCTGCGTCAACATCATCACCGCGCGTTCTTCTCGTAGTAGTTCGAATCCCTGATCGATAAAGAATATCTTGAAACTTATCAATAGCTACATCATTAGAAGTTGTATATTTAGTTTCAGGGAATGGATTGAAAGGAATTAGGTTAACTTTAGCTGATTCTCCTTGAAACCAAAAATTTATTAGCTTTGAGAGTGCGTGAGCTTGCTCAACAGAGTCATTAACACCCTTAAGCATAACGTACTCAAACATTACATGTCGCTCTTGAGTTCCAGCATTCAAATAGTAATGACAAGCCTTCATGAGTTCTTTAATAGGGTATTTTTTATTAATTGGGACAAGTATATCTCTTAATTCATCGTTAGGAGCGTGTAATGAGATAGCCAAGCTTACCGGAACTGTGTCTGACATCCTCTTTAGTGCAGGAACAATTCCTGATGAAGAAACAGTAACTCTTCTCCTTGAAAGTCCAAATGCCCAATCATCCAAAAGAATATCACACGCATCATAAACAGGAGATTCATTAAGTAATGGCTCACCCATTCCCATAAAAACTACATTAGAAATTCGCTTATCTTTGGCTTTCAAATAGTTTTGAGCAATTAATACCTGTGCAATAATTTCATGGTTTTCAAGGTTACGATTAAATCCTTGATAACCAGTTGAGCAAAATGTACAAGCTAATGAGCAACCAACTTGAGAAGATATACAAAGCGTTCCTCTGTCTTTCTGAGGTATGTAAACTGTTTCAATATGATTTTCTTCACCTAGCTTTATTACCCACTTGATAACACCATCTTTTGAGTGATTTATGGAGGTAACCTCAGGAAGTGCAATAGAAGCAATCGCCACAAGCTTTTGTCTTAAGTCTTTTGAAAAGTTGTGCATATCACCAAAGTCCAAAGCGCCTTGGTGATAAATCCATTGCATAATTTGTTTTGTACGAAATGGCTTTTCATCTAAATCAGAAAAAAACTTCTTAAGCTTAACTTGAGTAAGTCCTAATAAGTTTTGTTTTTCTAACATCAGTAAGTCTCTTTTTAAGTTATTTATCTAGTTCTTGGGCAAACACCATCATCACCAAAAAAATAAGCAATTTCTATTGCAGCATTTTCGTGAGAGTCTGAACCATGAACCGCATTTTCGTCTAGAGACTCTGCAAAATCTGCTCTAATAGTCCCTGCATCTGCTTCTTTTGGATTAGTCGCGCCCATAATTTCACGATGTTTTACAACTGCATTCTCTCCTTCAAGAACTTGGACCATAACGGGCCCAGATGTCATAAAGCTTACAAGATCTTTATAAAAAGGTCTCTCTTGATGAACAGCATAGAATCCACCTGCCATTGCCTCGTCTAAATGAATCATTTTTGATGCAACAATTTTAAAGCCAGCGTCTTCAAAACGAGAGTAAATTTGACCAATTACGTTTTTAGCCACAGCATCTGGCTTAATTATTGATAAAGTTTGTTCCATGAACAATCCCCAGTTGATTAAAAAGCGGGTATTTTACCATGCAGTTGCTTATTTCTCATGCTTAGAGATAAAAAAACAAGACATGTTTGTTAATAAAAAAACCTTTTTATTAGATTAAATTTTCTTAATTAATTTTTTTCGACGATAGTAATCCAATAAATCAAAAGCCCTGAAATAAGCGCTCGCAATTGGAAGAAACCATGGCTTTCCAAAATAGTAGGGTCTAGTTTGTAGAGGTGTGCTCTCAAAGACAGTAACTTTTTGATTAGGATTTAACATTTTCAAAGCAGCCATATGCCCCAAATAAGGCGCCATTGCAACTCCATTTCCACAGTACCCTAACGCAGAATAAACCCCTTTATTAATACTAAGATTTGGTAATTGACTGAAAGTAAATCCTGTGAATCCCGTCCAACAATGACTAATTTCAACACCCTCCAAAGAAGGGAAAATTTCTAAAAGCATTTTACGCATAGTTGGTAATGCCTCTTCAGCAGAGATAGAATGCATAGCTGCGCGCGTTCCTAGCATTATTCTTGAGCCGCAAGGTGTTGGCCTATAGTAGCAATAACGCTTACGAGTTTCAACAATACAATGACCGCCTGGCAATAGTGACTGAACCTTATCTTTACCAATATCCACTGTTGTTATTACGAAACTTGGTACTGGTAATATGCGTCTTGATAAATAATTAGAAAGATTTGACCTTGTATATCCATTGGTCGCCATAAGAACTTGCTTACAGTGAATTTTTGAATTTGAAGTTAGAACATCAAATCCATCTTGTTTTAATTTTGATAACTGATTAACTTTAATTACAGGCCTGCTGCCAAAAACCTTTGCACCAGCTTCCAATGCAAGTTTTAATAAGCCATAATGAAATTTACAAGGCTGAACTGAGCCGTGATCTTGATAAAACTGACCTCCAAAATATAAATCTGTTTTTATTGATTTGGACATCCTATCAGGACTTATCATTTTAGAATTAAAGTCATCAATAACTTTTAATTTTTTTAAGTTATCTGACATACTGACCTGGTCTTTAGGTAGCCATGAAGTTCTTAGTCTTCCACAGACCTGAAACTCACAATCAATATTATTATTTTTAATCAAGTTAGATGTAAATGCTAATGAAGCATTAGCTTCTTTATGAATTTCTGTTGCAATATCTTCACCATATTTTTTCTTTACCTGATCTGTTGAAACCTTATGCCCAGAACCAAGCATGCCGCCGTTCCTAGTGCTTGCCCCAAATCCAATAACCTCTGAATCTAGGACAATTACATTTTTTCCAGACTTAGATAATGTAAGGGCTGCGCTTAATCCTGTATATCCAGCACCAACAATTACAATATCTGCACTTGAAGGAAGCACATCAGTATTTTCGAATTGTGGCTGGTCATCCCACCAGAAGGGAGTAAATTTAGTCATTTTGGAGTACTAATTAAAAAACTTTTAAAATAGTATATCAACCATTTGAATTCAAAAATACATATTAATAATCTAAATTATTGGATTTATAATATTTAAAATTACTCTTGATTATCTTTGAGTGTACCCTCAAGACTATTTCCAAAAAACTCTACAACTCTATTAGAAAAGTCTTCCAAATACATAAATTTAACTCCAGAATGTATAGCATTTTCAGCCAACCAGATTGTTAAGTTAACTCCATATTTTGCAGCAAGAATTTTCATATCAGAGGTATTATGAGGCAAAACCCTTGTATCAGAAGTTCCATGTATTGCAAATATTGGGCGATCTTCATGATTTATAAAGGCAAGCTTTGGGGAGGGTTCAAGTAATGTTTCATTACCAAATATAAATGCTGACCAAATAGCTCCCTTAGAGAGCCATGACGGATAGCCTTCTCTTTGGAGCTCCTCTTCTACTATAGTATAAAGATCAGAATATCCAGAATCTAAAATAGCAGATTGAATCCTACCATCTAATCCAAAAGCAATTGCAGCCGTACCTGCTCCCATTGATAAGCCATAGATTCCAATACTCTTAGGGTTAATAGATTGAGTATTTACTAGCCAATCTACACTTGCAATAACATCACGGTACTCTTTAGTGCCAATGCTGATTTTTCCATCCTCAATACTTGACATACCATGATCACGCTGATCAAACAAAAGTGTATTGAAGCCAGCCTTGTGAAGTATAGCTGCAACTAATAATATATCAGAATCATACTTACTTGACCTTAAACCATGCACTAGAATAATAACAGGAGCATCTCCTGCACCACTCCTGTTTATAGGAATCCACCACGCATCGATTTGGATCCCTTCATCCCCCCCAGCATATTGATGAGACTCCCAATAATCAACAGTATATTTTTCAAAAGGAAAATCACTTTTTTTTGAATTATCTTGATAACTACTAGGAGTATTATCGCAATCCAAAGAACATCCAGGGTCAGCTTTTGCAAGTGTTGAATATATAAAGTATCCAATACCCATATAAGCTAGACCGATAAATATAATCAGCCCAGTAAGTGAGTAGCCAGCTTTAGAATGCCATTTTTTCATAATGTTTTTTCAAATAAAAAAAAAGGCACCCTTAGGCGCCTTTTTCAATAACTAATTTAGATACTAGTTACATGCGTCTTTCAATGCTTTACCAGCTTTAAATGCCGCTACATTTGAAGCTTTAATTTGAATCGTAGCACCTGTTTGTGGGTTACGACCGCTGCGAGCAGCACGAGCTCTAACTACAAAGCTACCAAAGCCAGTTAGTTGGACTCCATCACCGCTAGCCATTGCTGAAGTAATAGCACCAGTTGTTGCGTTTAGCGCTCTTGCAGCATCAGCTTTAGATAAGTTAGCGCCTGAAGCAATTGCATCAATTAATTCTGATTTATTCATTTTAATTCTCTCCAATAAAAGTTTGTTAAAAAATTAGATATAGCGTAAGAGGTAAATTTAAAACCTATTTCAGGAGGAAAGAATCAAAAGAAACCATCTGCCTCCAACACTGTATCTAGTGGTTATTGTACTATCAAAATAAAGTTATTTGAAAAAATAATTAAAAAAAATATTTTATTCTAGCGATTCCCTTCTTTCAGTGCTCTTGCTTTATCCAATTTCCAATCTCTCTCTTTAATATCCTGACGTTTGTCATGGCCTTTTTTTCCCTTAGCTACGCCAATTTCTAATTTAACCCTACCTCTCGCCCAATAAAGTTTTAAAGGAACAACTGTAGCTCCTTTTTGAGTAATTTTTTCTTTAAGTCTATTAATTTCAAGTCTATTTAATAGTAATTTTCTAGTTCTTATTGGATCACATTCAACATGACTAGAGGCAGAGTTAAGTGGTGATATATGAGCACCAAAAAGAAAGAGCTCATTGTTTTTATAGATTACATAGCTTTCAGTAATCTGAACTCTACTATCTCTAAGGCTTTTAACTTCCCAGCCGAGCAAACTTAAGCCTGCTTCAAGACTTTGTTCGATAAAATAGTCGTGCCTTGCTTTTTTATTTAAAGCAATAGTATTTGAATTATCTTTTTTATTTTTTGCCATGCATCGTATTTCAAAAAGTGCAATTGTTCCATATACACCCCAACAAATGTTTGAGTTAGTTAACAATATTGATGACTATTCTCAATTTTTAAATTGGTGTGATTCTTCCTCTATTTTAAATCAATCTGAGGACCAAATCACTGCGTCAGTCAAGATTAATAAAGGTGGCATTAAACAGGTGTTTTCTACTCTAAACACCTTAACTCCTTATGAGTCTATTTCAATGGAGTTAATTGATGGTCCATTTGATGAACTTACAGGTGAATGGCGTTTTGAGCCACTTGGTGAAAATGCGGCAAAAATTCATTTGGATCTTCAATTTAAATTTAAATCAATGCTTATTGACATGGCTTTGTCGCCTGTTTTTAAAAATATTGCTAATTCACAATTAGACTCTTTTGTCGCAAGAGCAAAATATATTTATGGCTAAACTTATTGCTTTAAATAAACCATTCGGAGTTATTTGTCAGTTTAGTGGTAATGATAATACATTATCTGACTATATTAAAATACCAAACGTCTATCCAGCAGGAAGACTTGATAAAGACTCAGAAGGTCTGGTGATTCTTACAGATGATGGCAAGTTGCAAAACTTAATATCTAATCCAAAATATAATAAAACTAAAACTTATGTTGTTCAAGTTGAAGGAGAGATGTCTGATGCTGCAGCTAATGCTCTTCAGAAAGGCGTAGAACTTAAAGATGGAAATACTAAAGCTGCAATCGTCAAAATCATTGAAGAACCTAGCTGGCTTTGGGCAAGAACACCACCAATAAGAGTAAGAAAAAATATACCCACTTCGTGGATTGAAATTTCAATAGGAGAAGGAAGAAATCGTCAAATAAGAAGAATGACGGCTTGTGTAGGATTTCCAACGCTCAGGCTAATCAGAACAAAAATTGATAAATGGGACTTAGGAGCTATTAGCTCAGGATCTTATGTCGCTCTTTAATCTAGCTTATGAAGCACTCATTTGTAATAATGTAGAAAAAAAAATTCTACTAATTCATGATTTAAAAAAATATCAAATACCATCTGACATTAGTAAATCTAAAGTTAATATAATTAAAATACTCTCTCCAGGAAGGCCTTTAAAACCAAATTTAGTTGATTTCAAGGGAACTCCAAAAAGAGATCGATCAGATTTAGGTATGATAAAAAATATTCACGCCATTTGTCATATTGAATTTAATTCGATAAATTTGGCTCTAGATGCAATCTATAGATTTCAGGAAATGCCTCATCATTATTATGCAGACTGGATTAAGGTCACTAATGAGGAAACAATTCACTTTTCACTTATCAAAGATTACCTTGAATCTGTTGGATATAGTTATGGTGATTTTGATGCCCATAATGGCTTATGGCAAATGACAGTTGATACAGATTATGATGTTTTATCAAGAATGGCTTTAGTTCCTAGGGTTTTAGAGGCTAGAGGTTTAGATGTAACTCCAAGAATTAGAAAAAAATTTAAAGATTCAAACCTTCATAAGATGGTTGAAATTTTAGATATTATTTTTAAAGATGAAATTGGACATGTAAAGATTGGAAACTATTGGTATCAATACCTTTGCCAAAAAAGAGGTCTTGACCCAATTAAGACATTTGATTTGTTAATAAAAAAGCATATTGGGACTAATTTGCGAGGACCATTTAATATTGAAGCAAGGCTTTTATCAAATTTTAGTCAAAATGAATTAGATTATCTCGAGCATCCTGAGTTGCTAGAAACTAACTAATTTCATCCATGGCTTGATTTGCCAAAAGATCCGCCATGTCATTTCCTGGGTCATCACTATGCCCTTTAACCCAGTGCCAATTAACAGAAAACTCTTGATTAAGGCCATCTAATTGCTTCCAAAGCTCTACATTTTTAACAGGCTTTTTATTAGCTGTCTTCCAGCCTTTTGCCTTCCAACCTTCAATCCAATCATTTATACCTTGAATAACATACTTCGAATCTGTATATAAATCGACAGTTATGTCACTAGATTTTAGAGCTTGTAGAGCTTTAATTGAGGCGGTAAGCTCCATCTTATTATTTGTTGTATCCAGTTCGGAGCCTTTTAATTTCTTGTCATGATCTTTGTATCTCAGCCATGCGCCCCAACCACCAATTCCAGGATTTCCTCGGCATCCCCCATCTGTATAAATTACAATTTTTTCCATGAGCTAATTATCTACATTAATTTGAAACCAGAACTCTAGCAATGCTAGGTGCCACAATCTCGATCCATTCAAAGCTGTCATATAATCTTTAGGAGAGTTAATCACTTTATTAATATACTGGTGATTAAAAACACCCCTATTTCGACAAGCACTCGATAAAAGTATATCAGACATAAATTCCAAGAAATCACCCTGAATATACTTTAAAGCAGGCATTGGAAAATAACCTTTTTTTCGATCAATTACTGAGTCTGGGAGAAGCCCTCTTGAAATTTGTTTTAGAGGGTATTTCCCACCATCTCTCATTTTTAATGAAGGTGGAATACTTAGCGCCCATTCAACAAGATCAGTATCCATAAATGGAACTCTAGCCTCCAAGCCCCATGCCATTGTCATATTATCAACTCTTTTCACTGGATCGTCGACAATCAATCTTGTCATATCTGTACGAAATACTCTATCAATAAAAGAATCAGCACCTGGCTTTAAAAACTCCTTGTTAAGCCAGTTATGAGTATGATTTTCTCCTTGGTATATTGATGACACTGTTTGCAAATACTCATCATGAGGTCTGTCAACATAATGCTTTGAAAAACGCTCTACTTCATTGCCTTGCTCATTAGCCATTCTTGGATACCAAAAATATCCAGCAAAAGCCTCATCTGCACCTTGTCCAGATAAAACAACCTTAGTATGTTTTGAGACCTGTTCAGAGAGTAAATAAAAAGCTACTGCATCTTGACCAACCATTGGCTCAGACATATTCAAAACAGCCTCTGATAATCTTGGGAGCACCTCTTTATTACTTACTTGATACTTTTTATGTTGGGTGTTAAATCTTGAAACAATTTGATCTGAATACTCAAACTCACTCCCAACTTCATCATCAATATCCTCAAACCCTATTGAAAAAGTACGAATATCTTCATGTCCCGCTTCCTTTAAAAGGGCAACGATAAGCGATGAATCTAGGCCTCCAGAAAGTAAAACACCAATAGGAACATCTGAAGCAGACATTCTTTTCATAACTGCTGCAGTTAATAATTCATGCGTTCTTTCAATATAGTCTTGCTCTGAAATATTTTCCTCAAGCCTCTTAGCATTTGGGTGCCAATATGTCTTTTCTCGTAATTTACCATTAATGCTTAACGTAATAAATGTACCAGGCTTTAATTTATGAATTCCATTAATAATTGTGTTTGGAGCTGGAACAACTCCATGAAGAGATAACTGTTGATGTAAAGCAACAGGATTAATACTTTTATCAAGTTTTTGAGTAAGTAATGCTTGTGAATTTGATGCAAAAGTAAATGCCTTGGGTGTAATATTGAAATAAAGAGGCTTAATGCCCATCCTATCTCTTGCAACAAAAAGTTGCTGAGAAGATTGATCCCAAATAGCAAATGCAAACATACCGTCAAGGTGATTAACGCAGTCTTCTCCCCATAAATGAAAAGCCTTTATTATTACCTCTGTATCGGAGTTAGAAAAAAAGACATAACCCTTGCTAATTAATAGTGCGCGTAATTCCTTATAGTTGTATATTGTTCCATTAAAGACTAAAGTTAATTTAAGAAGATCATCTACCATTGGTTGAGAGCCTAAATTCGACAAATCTATAATACTTAAGCGCTGATGCCCAAAACCAATCTTACCTTCAAGCCACTTTCCATTAGAATCTGGCCCTCTTCTGGCAAGTTTACTCATCATATTATTTAGAGATTTTGTAGAAACAAACTCTCCATCAAAACGAAATTGACCACAAATACCGCACATAAATTAAACCCTTAAACTATAAAATTAAAATTTCAGAACTACTAACAAATATAGAAACTTGTTATGTATTTCTATAATTGAGGCTATGTTAGAAATGTAAAATAGTCATTTTATCAAGTATTACTTACAAATAATGTCTGAAACACTCTACGATAAATTAATGAGCGCTCATATGGTCCATGACCAAGATGGGGCATCGCTTATTTATATTGATCGTCAGCTAATTCATGAGGTTACTTCACCACAAGCATTTGAAGGCCTTGCTTTAGCTGGAAGAAAAATTTGGCGCAATGAGTCTAACCTAGCTGTTCCTGATCATAATGTTCCAACTACAGAAAGATCAAGTGGAGTTAGCAGTATTACTGACCCGATCTCAAGACTTCAGGTTGAAACCCTAGATAAGAATTGTGAAACATTTGAAATAAATGAAATTCAAATGAATGACATTCGTCAAGGTATTGTCCATGTTATTGGGCCCGAACAGGGCGCAACACTTCCTGGAATGAGTATCGTTTGTGGCGATTCGCATACAACAACTCATGGCGCACTTGGAGCGTTAGCTTTTGGTATTGGAACTTCTGAAGTTGAGCATGTCCTTGCAACTGGGTGTTTATGGCAGAATAAAGCTAAAAATATGAAGATTGAAATTAATGGTCCACTAGCAAACAATGTAAGCTCTAAAGATGTTGCATTGTACATAATTGGAAAAATAGGTACAGCAGGCGGAACTGGATTTGCAATTGAATTCTGTGGCTCGACAATTCAGAGTATGAGTATTGAAGGTCGAATGACACTATGCAATATGTCAATTGAAGCTGGAGCAAAGGTTGGAATTGTTGCAGTTGATGATAAAACCATTAGCTATGTTAAGGGCAGGCCTTTTTCACCAAAAGGAAAGTATTGGGACTTAGCTGTAGAGTATTGGAAAACTCTTCATAGTGATCCAGATTCAAATTTTGATGAATCAATATTAATTGATGCAAACCTTATTAATCCTCAAGTAACTTGGGGCACATCTCCAGAAATGGTTGTTGATATTAATGGTTCAACGCCTGATCCTCAATTAGAAAAGGATGAGGTTAAGGCTGAAAGTATTCGTAATGCTTTAAAGTATATTCATTTAGAGCCAAACACTTCAATGAGTTCAGTTGCAATAGATAAAGTATTTATTGGCTCTTGTACTAACTCAAGAATTGAAGATTTAAGAATAGCAGCTTCAGTTGCCAAGGGTAAAAAAATTGCGAACAATATAAAACTTGCACTTGTAGTTCCGGGCTCTGGACTTGTAAAAAAACAAGCTGAAGACGAAGGGCTTGATAAAATTTTCAAAGATGCAGGGTTTGAATGGCGGGAGCCAGGATGCTCAATGTGTCTTGCAATGAATGCAGATAAACTAGAAGTAGGCGAGAGATGCGCGAGCACGTCAAATAGAAATTTTGAAGGGAGACAAGGACAGGGATCGTTTACTCATCTAGTAAGTCCAGCAATTGCAGCAGCAAGCGCTATTGCAGGTCATTTTTCAGGGGTCAAATTATGAAAAAATTTACCTCTTTGAGCTCTATTGCTACGCCTTTAGATCGAGCAAATATTGATACAGATGCAATCATTCCAAAACAGTTCTTAAAATCCATTAAAAAAAGTGGATTTGGACCTAACTTATTTGATGAATGGCGTTATTTAGATCATGGTGAGCCTGGTATGGATAATTCAAAGCGGCCAATAAACCCTGATTTTATATTAAATAATCCTAAGTACTCAGAGGCACAAATTTTATTAACCAGAAGAAACTTTGGCTGTGGATCCTCTAGAGAGCATGCTCCATGGGCATTAGAAGACTTTGGATTTAGAGCAATTATTGCACCTAGCTTTGCTGATATCTTCTATAACAACTGCTTTAAAAATGGCATTCTTCCAGTTGTTTTAAGTAACGAGATTGTCGATGAGCTGTTTGAATATACTGGGAAAATAGTTATTAGTCTTGATGACCAAAGTGTAACGACAGATGAGCATTCTTTTAGATTTGATGTTGACCCTGAAAGAAAACGAAGACTTATCAATGGGCTTGATGATATTGGTTTAACATTGCAGCACGAGGATCAAATACGTTTATTTGAAACAGAACACTTCAAGAAGCACCCCTGGTTATGATTGGTCACCTAAAAGGTAAAATTATTAGTAAGAACCCGCCCGAAATACTCCTGGAAGTTGGAGGTATTGGCTATGAAATACTTTGCCCTATGTCCACGTTTTATCAGCTTGATAAGACCTCAGAAGATACATTATTGTTCACTCACCTAAGTATCAAAGAAGATGCTCACACATTATTTGGGTTTATCACTAAAGATGAAAAAAGTATTTTTAGAGAGTTAATAAGGGTTAACGGTGTTGGTCCTAAAGTTGCTCTTGCAATTTTGTCACACCTTTCTGTAAACGCTCTGATTGAATGTATTTCAAATGAGGATGCAGATCTCTTGGCAAAAACACCAGGAATTGGCAAGAAAACTGCCCTTAAACTAATTGTAGAACTTCAAGATAGGCTAAGTAAGCTTGAATTAGTTGGAAGCCCTGGTAGCACGAATGAATTTAAGCAAAGTGGAAATCCAAATAGCATGCAAGCTATTGAGGCGCTTCAGTCTCTAGGCTTTAAAACAAAGGAAGCCAATAAAATGGTTTCAAAAATTTCTGACCAAAACCTATCAACTGAACAACTTATTCGCTTAGCACTTCAAAACAAATAATTAGACAGCTAGCTTCTTTCTGGAAAACTTTGTTTTAATTCTTCCGAGCATATTAATGAAGTCATAGTTCATGAGATACATGCAAGGCAAAAGAACTAAAGTTAAAAGCGTACCAAACATTAATCCATAACCTAGTGCAAGAACCATAGGTTGTAAAAATTCATCTTTACCTCCAACTCCATAAGCAAGTGGTAATACTCCAGCCATTGTCGTTAAAGTAGTAAGCACTACCGCTCTTAAACGATCTCTTGAGCCTTTAGCAATCCAAACAATTTTGTCTTCTAGATTAGCACTTTTTTGCTTAATATAATTTAAATGACTGACCATTACCAAAGAGTCATTAACGATAACCCCCATTAAACCTAAAGCTCCTGTTAGAGCAAAAAAACTTAGGGAATAACCGTGAAAATAAAATGCCCAAATTACCCCAATAAGTGCAAATGGAAAGCTTGCTAAAACAAGAAGTGGCTGTGAGTATGAGTTAAATAGTATAGCAAGAATAAGGAAAATACCAACAATTGCCACAATAAAAGCATAAAGAAAATCTTGTAATGAGTCAATTTGCTCTTGCGCTCCACCGCCCGTAATGATCGATACTTGTGGAAAATTAACTGGAAGATTTAGCTGCTCCAAGGAGGCTTTCAAAGTTTTGGTTTTATTTGTCACCCGCTCATCAATAGTTGCAGTAAGTTTAATGGACCTATCACCATCAAAATGATTGTAATCAGGCTCCCCCATAATTTCACGAAGCGTTGAGAATTGACTCATTGGTATTAATTTGCCTTGACGATTTTTAACCGAGGTACTCTTAATGAAATTTTCAGTGTAATCATTTTCACCAATATAAACCCGGACATCTTCCTCATTTCCAGCAATAGTTATATCAGTAACATAAGAGCCTGAAAATGCTGTTCTAAGATGTCTATAAACTGACTGATAGTCAACACCTAGGCGCGCCATCTCATCAAAATCAAGTACTGTCTCAATTCTAGGTTTACCAATCTCATCATTACGATCTATGTCATCAACACCTTCAATTGCACTGAGAATCTCTTCAAATTTATTAGCAGCTGAATTTCTCTGAAAATCATTTTCAGAAACAAGTGTGACCTCAATATCAGCCCCTCTAGGCGGCCCAGGAGCTATTAAAGTTATATCAATTTTGTCTGCCCCTTCAACATTTGCGACTAAAGCTTCAAGCTTATCTGCCATGTCTTCAGCTGTTCTTTCTCTGTCACTAGTTGGAGTAAGAGTAATTTTAATATTTGCAACGTTTGTAAAATAACTTCCAATCTTGCTTGTAAAAGAATCTATATCAACACCTATCTCATTAGCAATTATATTTTCAACCTGTATAACAATATTTTCAGTATAGGCAGCTGAGCTTCCATTCGGAGTTTCAATATTTGAAAAGATTACTGTAGCACCCCTTGAAGGAAATAAATTAAAAGGAATATTTTTGACAGCAAAAATTGCTGAATAAATTAGAAGAGCAATAAATAAAGGAACAATTAAATAACGCCATCTTAAGACATGGTGCATCATCCTGTTATAAAGATTTTCAAATGGGATAAACCAAGTCTTTTGCTTTTCCACTTTTTGAGTAGCAAGGTGAGCTGGCAGAGCAAAGGTAATCTCTAGAAAAGAAATTCCTAAAGCAAATATTACAACAACAGGAAGCACATAAATAAACTTTCCTAATGTTCCAGACATTAAGAAAAATGATGACATCACAAGCATGGTCGATATTATGGTTGTGATTACAGGCATAATAACTCGCTTAAGACCTGTGACAACGTTTTTATAGAGATCTCCTCCCTTTGCCTTGTAGTGATGAATACTTTCAGCAATAACAATGCTATCATCCACTACAATCCCCAGCACAATGATAAAACCTGATAGAGATATTAAGTTTATTGTGTTACCTGTTAGCCCCATAAAGGCAACTGTTCCTAATAAAGTTACAGGGATACTGACAGCAACCCAAAATGCAGTTTTTATTGAAAGAAAAACACCTAAAACAACAAGAACTAGTGCAAGGCCAATATAGCCATTTTTTAGGATTATATCAATCCTATTGGCAACAGCTAGTGAAGAGTCGTCAGTAAAAAAAATGTTAATTTCATCTGGGTAATACTCTTGCAATTCCGATACTCGTTCTTTAACTCTTTTTGCTGTTCTAATAATATCCGCTTGGCTAGTTTTTTTAATCTCAAGAATAAAACCCTTAGTTCCGTTTACTCGCGTTATTGATGTTTCCTCTTCCTCACCTCTAAAAACTTCAGCAATATCAATAAGTCTTATAACTGGGCCATCAAAGCTAGATTTAATAACAACATTTTTAATATCATCAACACTTTCAAATTCAGACAATATGACAATATTTTTCTCTAAGTCCTGTTGGTTATTATCTCCAACCGTAAAACGAGCATTTCTAGAAGAAATTGCAGAAATAACCTCATTAATAGACATGTTGTATTTATCAAGCATGTCTGGATTGACTTTAATTTGAATTTCACTATCTAGATAACCACTTTTATCAACTGCAGAAACACCTTTGACTTTCAGAAGAGCCGTTTCTAGATCATCAGTAATTTGCCTTGACTGATCATAATCTATCAAAGAGCCATCAATATTAATAGTAATGATTGGGAATTCAGAAACATTAAAATCAACTACTTGGGGCAAGTTTGTAACCTCTTCAGGAAAACTTTTAACCTGATTTACGGCATTTCGAACATCATTTTTTACTGTCTGAACATTCTTAAGGTCAGCCTCTAAAGTAACAATAATAGATGAGAGACCTTCACGAGAGGTAGAGGATATTTCCTTAATTCCACCAACGCTTGACAATTCTTTTTCGATTACATTTGTAACTGCTTTTTCAACATCTTCAGGAGATGCTCCAGGATAAGCAGTTGTAACACTAAGGATTTCAAAATCAACCGCCGGAAACTGATCTCTTTGCATTCCAACAACTGCAAGCGTTCCTATTGCTATAAAGGCAAGAGAAAAGACTAAGGCAAACTTTTTTTGTCTAACTAAAAAATTTAAAAATGAATCCATAATGTTATTTTAATATAGCTCAAATCGAATGATTATATAGGCGAAGCATGAAGAAACAGTGAAGAGTTTATGAACTCTTTGACCTTTTCCTTAGATTTTCAGTAAGCAATCTTTTACGGATTCTAATGCTATGAGGAGTAACTTCTACTAACTCATCATCATCAATAAACTCGAGTGCTTGCTCTAAATCTAAAGTAATCTTTGGAGTTAATGCAACCGCCTCATCAGTGCCTGATGCCCTCACATTAGTTAACTGCTTTCCTTTCATGACATTAATTACAAGATCTTTATCCCTTGTATTGATACCAACGACCATACCTTCATAGATATCCTCACCATGGCCCACAAAAAACTTACCACTTTTCTGTAAGTTAAATATCGCATAGGCAACAGACTTACCTTGGTTCATTGAAATTAAAGATCCATTCATTCTTTGACCAATCTTTCCATCTTTTTGGGGTCTATAAGAGTCAAATGTTGAGTACATAAGGCCAGTTCCAGTGGTTGCTGTTAAAAACTCAGTTCGAAATCCAATTAACCCTCTAGCTGGAATTATAAAATCAAGCTTTACACGGCCTTTTCCGTCTGGAGTCATATTTGACAGCTCTGCCTTTCTTTCGCCTAATTTTTCCATCACTGAGCCCTGGTGAACAGATTCAACATCTACCGTTAAATCTTCAAAAGGCTCGCAAGTAACGCCATCAATTTCTTTAAGAATAACTTGAGGTCTGCCTACTGATAATTCAAAACCCTCTCTTCGCATGGTTTCAATCAAAATTGAAAGATGCAGCTCACCCCTTCCTGAAACCACAAACTCTGAAGAGTCTTTAGTATTCTCAACTCTTAAAGCTACATTATAAATAAGCTCTTTATCGAGTCTTTCTCTTATATTTCTGGATGTTATGTATTTTCCGTCTAGCCCAGCAAAAGGGGAATCATTAACTCTAAATGCCATACTAACCGTTGGCTCATCAACACTTAAAGGAGGCAGTGCCTCAACTTTAATTGGATCACAAATCGTGTCTGATATTGATATGTTTTCAATGCCAACTACTCCAACAATATCACCTGCATTAGCAGAACTAACATCATGCCTCTCAAGGCCATTAAAACCTAATAGCTGAACGATTTTAACGTTGCGCCTAATTCCATCTGGAGAAATTAAAACATTCTGCATATTTTTCTTTGCAATACCTCTTTCGATTCTTCCAATTCCAATAGCGCCAACAAATGAAGAGTAATCCAATGAGGTTATTTGCATTTGAAATGGACCATCAATATCAACCTTAGGAGCTGGTGCTTTTTCAACAATTAATTCAAACATTGGCGTCATATCACCTTCTCTAGCACTATTATCTGTAGATGCGTATCCACCTAGCGCTGATGCATATATAACTGGAAAATCTAATTGCTCTTCAGTAGCCCCTAACTGATCAAAAAGCTCGAATACCTGATCAATTACCCAGTCAGGTCTAGAACTGTCACGATCAATCTTATTAATCACCACAATTGGGTTAAGGCCTTGCTCAAAAGCTTTCTTTGTAACAAAACGAGTTTGTGGCATTGGACCATCACTAGCATCTACTAAAAGCAATACACTGTCGACCATAGAAAGAACCCTTTCGACCTCACCACCAAAGTCAGCGTGACCTGGAGTATCAACAATATTGATTCTATAATCGCCCCATTTAATAGCAGTATTTTTTGAACTGATAGTAATTCCTCTTTCTTTTTCAAGATCGTTAGAATCCATCATTCTGTCAGTCGCCTTAAAACGATCATCAAAAGTTTGTGATTGAGAAAGTAATTTATCTACTAACGTAGTCTTTCCGTGATCAACGTGAGCGATAATTGCTATGTTTCTTAAATTGCTTGCCATTTAATAATGTACTCATAAAAAATCGATGTCGTATTATCCCGTAAAAACCCAACAAAGCCCAAGCTAAATCAAAAATCAATTTACTATTGCTGGATAGCCTTCTCTTATAAAATACATGTAATATTCTATTTATTTTTAAAGCTGTGGCAAAAAAAGGAAGCTCTCGTCGCTGGATGCAAGAACATTTAAGTGATGAATACGTAAAAAAAGCACAAAAAGAAGGCTATCGATGCAGAGCAGTCTATAAGCTCCTTGAAATTATTGAAAAAGGCCAGCTTATTAAAAATGGTGACAAAGTTTTAGATTTAGGCGCTGCTCCTGGAGGATGGTCACAAGTTGCAGTGAAGTTTACAGGTAAATCTGGACAGGTAATTGCGAGTGATATTTTGCCAATTGAAGAAATCAGTGGAGTTAATTTTCTTCAGGGAGACTTTACAGAGCAGTCTGTATATGATGATTTAATATTAATGACTGATGGAAATAAAATAGATACTGTTTTGTCTGATATGGCGCCAAACATGAGCGGCCAACTATCTGTTGACCAACCTAAGTCAATGTATTTAGCTGAATTAGCTTTAGATATGGCTATTAAAACCTTATCAAAAAATGGAAGCTTCATCGTTAAAGTCTTTCAGGGTGATGGTTTTGATGGATATGTTAAAAATGCGAGAAATGTTTTCAAAAAAGTTTCTGTAATCAAACCAAAAGCATCTCGTCCTAGATCTAAAGAAGTTTATTTATTAGCAAGTCAGTTAAAATAAATCCTTATGCAAAATTTTAGTGAAATTCATGCTCTCATGAAGAGCGACCTAGTGATGATGGATGAAATTCTGGTTAATCGACTAGATTCAAATGTTGATCTTATTAGTCAAATGAGCCAGTATATTATCAATTCAGGTGGAAAGCGAATTAGACCACTTCTTCTACTTTTATGCGCTAGAGCAACGAACTATAAAGGTGATTATCATTACTCAATGGCAGTAGTAATTGAACTCATTCATACTGCAACGCTTCTTCATGATGATGTTGTAGATGACTCATCCACCCGTCGAGGCCAAGAGACTGCAAATGAATTATGGGGAAATGCTCCAAGTGTTTTAGTTGGTGACTTTCTATATTCTAGGGCATTTGAAATTATGGTTGAGCCAAACTCGATGCAAATAATGAAAATCCTGTCTAAAGCAACCAACCAGATTTCAGAAGGAGAGGTACTTCAATTATTAAATATTAAAAATGCTAATGTTTCTCAGTCAGAATATTTTGAGGTGATTGAAAGGAAAACAGCTTGCCTTTTTAAGGCTGCATGCCAAATAGCTGGAATCTTATCTGAATCTGATAAAGATATAATTAATGCGCTTGGTAGTTTTGGAATGCATTTAGGTAATGCTTTTCAGATTATCGATGACACCTTAGATTATGAATCAAATTCTTCAGTTATTGGTAAAGAAGTTGGTGATGACTTATCTGAAGGAAAAGTTACCCTGCCAATGATTTATGCGCTTGAAATTACGAAAGGAAGTGAAAAAGAAACACTATCTAATGCCATAACAAATGCAGACTCTTCAAATATAGATAATATTGTAAATATTCTTCTTAGTGTTAATGCATTTGAATATAGTCGCAAAGTAGCAAAAAATGAATCAAATTTAGCACTTAAGTCTCTTGAGATTATTCCTAACTCAGAATATCGCTCTGCACTAAAACTATTATGTGAACTTTCACTAGATAGAAATTCTTAATACGCTTAATGCTTACAACAAAACTTAAACAGCAGATTCGCTCTTCCTTTGAAGATGCAAAAAAACAATTACCAAATTTCAGTAACCGTTCATCTCAAAATAGAATGATTGCTGAAATTTCAAAGACATTGACAGGTGAGTATGCTGATTCAAACCCAATCATATGTGTTGAAGCTCCAACTGGGACTGGGAAAACTATGGCGTATCTAGTCAGCTGCTTGCCTATTGCAAAAGCATCAAAAAAGAAGCTAGTTATAGCATCTGCAAATGTAGCACTGCAAGAACAAATTCTAAATAAAGACATTGTTGAAGCAGAAAAATATTCTTCAGTTGATTTTGAATATGCTTTAGCTAAAGGAAGATCAAGATATGTTTGTATTCGAAACTTAATTAACCTAACAGAAGATAATTCAAACTCCCCTTCTCTTATAGATGACGCTCTTCTTTGGGATGAAAAGCCAAGTAAAAATGAATTAGATGTTCTAAGTGAAATGACTGATAACTATTCTGCTACAAGGTGGAGCGGGGAAATTGATGACCTTGAGAGCCCGCCTGAAAACAAATTATGGCAAAAGATTGCCTGCAATCGATTTACATGCAATTCAAAAAATTGTGAATTTTATAATGACTGTGCTTTTTTTAAAGCTAGAAAAAAAGCCTCACAAGCTGACGTAATTATTGCAAATCATGATCTAGTCTTAGCTGATATTATTAATGGAAACAATGTTCTTCCTGAGGTTGAAGATTGTATTTTTGTTTTTGATGAGGCTCATCATTTATCTCAAAAAGCACTTTCTCATTTTTCACTGGGCGGAAGTACTGAGTTCATGAAAACGTCGATCCGCCAATATCAGAGCGCTATAGATCAAATTATTAAAATTACAAAAACTACAGCTCCTCTAAGTTATATTGAAAAAACAGACGAAGCTATAGTTGAGTTAATTGAGGTCATCT
>CAJQRX010000056.1 GCA_905612405.1 uncultured Candidatus Thioglobus sp. | reverse complement strand
TTTCAAATCCAGATGAATTTTGGGCTGAACAGGCTGAAAATTTTATTGACTGGGATAGAAGGTGGGATAAAGTTTCAGATGTTGATTTTTCTAAAGGCAAGATTGCATGGTTTGAGGGCGCAACTTTAAATGTTTCTTATAACTGTTTAGATCGTCATTTACCCGAACGTGCTGACCAGGTTGCAGTTATTTGGGAGGGAGATGATCCTAATTTAAGTGAGTCAATAACCTATAAAGAACTTCACAAAAAAGTTTGTAAATTTGCTAATGCAATGAAGGATTTAGGCGTTGTAAAAGGTGATCGTATTTGTTTGTATATGCCTATGATCGTTGAGGCAACCGTTGCCATGCTTGCATGCGCAAGACTTGGCGCAATTCATTCAGTAGTTTTTGGAGGATTTTCACCAGATGCTTTGAGAGATCGAATCCTTGATAGTGAGTGCAAGCTAGTAATTACTTCTGATGAAGGAGTTCGCGGTGGTAAATCAATTCCTTTAAAGGCTAATGTGGATATTGCAACTAAAGAATGTGACTGTGTTGAGCATATTATTGTTGTAAAGAGAACAGATGGAGAAGTTACTTGGGGCGATAGAGACGTATGGTATCACGAGCTAGTTGAAAATGCTTCACCAGATTTTCCTTGTGAGATGTTTGATGCTGAAACCCCTTTATTTATTCTTTATACCTCTGGTTCAACTGGAAAACCAAAGGGTGTTCTTCATACTTCAGGAGGATATTTGTTATATGCTGCGATGACTCATAAATATACTTTTGACTATCAAGAGGGCGATATTTACTGGTGCACTGCTGATGTTGGATGGGTTACTGGTCATTCATATATAGTCTATGGGCCGCTAGCTAATGGAGCAACTACTTTGATGTTTGAGGGCGTTCCTAATTACCCAGATGCCTCAAGATTTTGGCAGGTGATTGATAAACATAAGGTAAATATTTTCTACACAGCACCTACTGCTATTAGGGCTTTAATGGGGGCTGGAAATGAGTATGTACAAAAAACCTCGAGGGCTAGTTTAAAAATTTTAGGAACTGTTGGAGAGCCAATCAATCCTGAAGCATGGGAGTGGTATTACAATATTGTTGGAGATGAGAGATGCCCAGTCGTGGATACCTGGTGGCAGACAGAAACAGGTGGTCATATGATTACACCAATGCCTTTTGCAACAGCTCTAAAACCAGGCTCTGCAACTATGCCATTTTTTGGAGTAGAGCCTCAAGTTCTTAGTGAGAGTGGTGAGTTGTTAGAGGGTGAGTGTTCAGGTGTTCTTGTTATAGCCAGATCTTGGCCAGGTCAAATGAGGACTTTATATAACAACCATGAGCGATTTATGGAGGCTTACTTTACGACTTATCCAGGTAAATATTTTGCCGGAGATGGAGTTAAGAGAGATGCTGATGGTTATTATTGGATTACTGGAAGAGTCGATGATGTTTTAAATATATCTGGGCATCGTCTAGGCACTGCAGAAATCGAATCTGCCTTAGTTCTTCATAGTAATGTAAGTGAAGCGGCAGTTGTTGGTATGCCTCATGATATAAAAGGCCAAGGTATTTATGCTTATGTGTCTTTAATGACAGGAGTTATAGGTACTGAGGAGCTTAAAAAAGATCTAGTTGCTTTAGTAAGAAAAGAAATAGGCCCAATCGCAACGGTAGATAAAATTCAATTTGCACAGGGACTTCCAAAAACAAGGTCAGGAAAAATTATGAGACGCATCCTAAGGAAAATTGCAGAAGATGATTATGCAGAGCTTGGAGATACATCTACATTATCCGAGCCTGGTGTTGTGGATGATTTAATTAAAAATAGAATCTAATAGTAATTTCTCTACCTACTTATTAATCTATAAATAATGAACGCATTCCTATATTTTATTGTTCTGCTTGCATGGGGCTCGTCTTGGTTTGCAATTAGTTTTCAATTGGGAGATGGATTGCCAGAGCCTCAGGTTTCAATAGTATGGCGTTTTCTGCTTGCATCACTTTTACTATTTATTTGGTGTTTCATTCGAGGTCTAAAGCTTTCTTATCCTTGGCGAGAGCATATAAACTGGCTTTTATTAGGATTTTTTCTATTTTGTATTAATTATATTTGCGCCTACTTTGGCACCTCCTATTTAACAACTGGAGTGGTTTGCCTTATTTTTTCAACGCTTACTTTATTTACTGTTTTCAATGGTTTTATTTTTTTTAAAAAACCCATTAGATTGCCCATATTATTTGGCGCAATAGTCGGTATTGTAGGGTTATCAATTATATTTTCAAATGAGATCAGGAGTTCAGACTGGTCGCTTGACTCTGAGATTGTAAAGGGTTTTTTATGGATGCTTCTTGCAACTTTCTTTGCATCAATAGGTATGCTGCTTTCTGGTCAAATGCAAGCGAGAAAAATCCCCCTAATTCAGAGTAACGCTTTCAGTATGCTTTATGGCTCTCTTATACTGGTTATTTATATATCTTTTAGTGATATAAGTTTCAGTTTTAGCACAAGCTATAGTTATGTCACATCTCTAATTTATTTATCATTAGTGGCCTCAGCAATTGGGTTTGGTGTTTATCTTAAACTTGTAGGGAATATTGGCGCTGATAAAGCCTCCTATGTCAATATTTTTACCCCAACAATTGCCTTGCTTTTATCAACTTTATTTGAAGACTATATTTGGAGCTGGACGGGGTTAATTGGTGTTGTATTAATAATATTTGGAAATATAATAGTTCTCTATGCAAAGCCGAGAAGTGTTTAGGGATAAATTAATCAAAATTTTTGACATAATAATCATATCTCATATAACTAAGAATATAACGGAGTGACTGATGGATGTAAAAACCGCCTTAGCCGAACGTAAATCAACAAGAGCATTTTTAAACGAAGATGTTTCAATTAATATCATTAATCAGATTATTAATCAAGCAAAAACAGCTCCATCTGGGGTAAATACGCAGCCATGGCAGGTTGCTGTATTAACCGGAGAAAGTAAAGATGGCTTATGTAGAAAGCTTGAAAAAGCCTTTAGAGATGGTAAGAAAGGCGCTATGGATTATAAGTATTACCCTCTCGAGTGGCTGGGTGAGTACAAGCAAAGAAGAAAAGATTGTGGTTTATTAATGTATTCAACATTAGATATTAAAAGGGAAGACAAACAAAGACAGCTTGATCAGTGGGCATTGAATTATCAGGCATTCAACGCACCTGTTATCCTGCTTTTTTTTATTGATAAGTCGATGGAGAAAGGCTCATATATGGATTATGGCATGTTTCTCCAGTCAATAATGTTATCTGCTGTAGAACATGGCTTGGCAACCTGTCCACAAGCTGCTCTTGGGGAATATCCAGAGATTGTTAGGCAAGAATTTCCATATTACGACGATAAAATTGTGCTCTGCGGAATGGCTATTGGCTATGAAGATAAAACTAAGGTAATCAATAGCTATAGAACTCCTCGTGAAGATCTATCTCAAATAGTTCAGTATTATTCTTAAAAGTATAAATTTAAAGACCATTTAGTTGGCCCTAAGATTAGCCTCTGCAATTTCAAGATCAAATTTAAGTAGCTCAATCTCCAGTTCAGAATCTGATAAAGCTTTTTTTAACTCATTAATAGTTGGCACATATTCTTGAGCAATTTTTAATGCACAAAGAAAATCATATTCACTGACGAATTCAGGATGGCAACGCGGCACATAATTTTTGTAATATTCTTTAATAAATTCATTTGTGGCTAAAGAGCGGTTGAGTTTTTGTGAGGTTATTTTTAGTTCATCAAGTGAAAATATAAGTTGATTATTAAGCTCTTCAAGTTGAAGCTGAAGACTTAGGATATTAGACTTTTGTTTTTTGACTTCATCATCATTATTGATGGTAATAATTTCAGGCTTTACTGGTTGAATATTGAACTGTGAATAGTAGTGACCAATAAAAAATATTGCAATTAGTGAGAGTAAATAAAATATTTTTGTTGGGTTCATCAGTTTTTTTATTTCATTAAGACAAAGTGCATATTAAGTTTAATAATTAAATTTATATTACTGCTCATTAATCCATTTGGCAGCATCTTTGGCATAATAAGTCAATATAGCATCAGCACCAGCTCTTTTAAAGCAAAGAAGCGTCTCAAGCACTGTTAATTTTTCATCAATCCATTTGTTTTGACTAGCCGCTTTAAGCATTGCATACTCGCCGCTAACATGATAAGCGAAAGTTGGCACACCAAAGGTTTGTTTTACCTTAGAGACTATATCAAGATAAGGTAGGCCTGGCTTAATCATAACCATGTCAGCACCTTCTGAAATATCAAGCTCAACTTCACGGATTGCTTCATCAGAATTTCCAGGATCCATCTGGAAAGTTTTTTTATCAGACTTACCCAGATTTCCTGCAGAACCTACAGCATCCCTAAATGGACCATAAAAAGAAGAGGCATATTTGGCAGAGTAGGCAAGTATATTTGTGTGAATATAACCTTGCTCTTCTAGAGCATATCGAATCGCTCCAATTCTGCCATCCATCATGTCAGATGGGGCAACAATATCTGCTCCAGCTTGAGCATGAGACAATGCTTGTTTAACTAAAATATTAACAGTTTCATCATTAAGAACGTATCCATTATTATCAATAATGCCATCTAGACCATGACTTGTAAAAGGGTCAAGCGCTACATCTGTAATAACTGCTAGCTCTGGAAAGTTTCTTTTAAGTGCTCTAACTGCCTTTTGAATAAGTCCATCAGGGTTGTAAGATTCTTCAGCCTCAAGTGTCTTTTTATCAGCAGAAACTACTGGAAATAAAGCAATCGCTTGAATTTTTAAATCAACAATCTCCTGAGCCTCAATCAATAATTGATCAATACTAAGTCTTTCAATTCCAGGCATAGAGTCAATTTTTTCTTTTTTATTCTCACCCTCAATAATGAATAAAGGATATATAAGATCATTTACGCTTAAAGAGTTCTCACGAATTAATGAACGATTAAATTCGTGTTTCCTCATTCTTCTTGGTCGATGAGTTAAAATGGACATTTTCCTATCTCAAGTTACATTAACTTAATTATACAATAATGAAGCAATCATCCGAAACACTTACTAGCTTATCAAGTATTAATGAGGCATTTATTAAGCCTTTTCCTAACTCAACCAAAGTTTACGTCAAAGGTTCACGAGACGATATTAGGGTCCCAATGAGGCAAATTAAACTCACTGATACGATTGGTGATCTCGCTGAAAAAAATGATCCGATTCACGTTTATGATACCTCTGGACCATATACAGATCCTAGTAAAACGATTAGTTATCGAGAGGGGATTGAATCCCTGCGAACTAATTGGATAGAGGAGCGAAATGACACTGAGCTTCTTGATGGTGTTAGCTCAAAATTTGCAAACGAGAGGCTGAGTGATAAAAAACTTGACGAGCTTCGATTTGAGCATTTGAAAGCCCCAAGAAAGGCAAAAAAAGGAAAAAATGTTACGCAGATGCATTATGCTAGGAAAGGCATTATTACCCCTGAAATGGAATATATCGCTATTCGAGAAAATTGTCTTTGGCAAGAGTATAAAGATCAAGTTGGACAGCACAAAGGTGAAAGCTTTGGGGCTGCAACTCCTAAAATTATTACCCCTGAGTTTGTAAGAGATGAGGTCGCTAGAGGTCGCGCAATCATTCCTAACAATATTAATCATCCAGAAACGGAGCCTATGATTGTAGGCAGAAACTTTCTAGTTAAAATTAATGGAAATATTGGTAATTCAGCTTTAGGTTCTTCAATTAATGAAGAGGTAGGAAAGATGGTTTGGGGCGTTCGATGGGGCTCTGATACTATTATGGATCTTTCTACGGGAAAAAATATTCATGAAACTCGTGAGTGGATTATCCGTAATTCTCCTGTTCCTGTTGGAACTGTTCCTATCTATCAAGCTCTTGAAAAAGTTAAAGGAGTTGCTGAAGATTTAACATGGGAAGTTTTTAGAGACACTTTAATTGAACAAGCAGAACAAGGGGTTGATTACTTTACTATTCATGCAGGAGTGCGTCTTAAGTATGTCCCATTAACTATGAATAGAGTTACAGGGATTGTATCAAGAGGTGGTTCAATCATGGCTAAATGGTGCCTGGCTCATCATACCGAAAGTTTTCTTTATACGCATTTTGAAGATATTTGTGAAATCATGAAAGCCTATGATGTGACCTTCTCTTTAGGCGATGGCTTAAGACCTGGTTCGATAGCAGATGCTAATGATGCTGCCCAGTTTGGTGAACTTGAGACCTTAGGAGAGCTTACAAAAATAGCTTGGAAACATGATGTTCAAACCTTTATTGAAGGCCCTGGCCATGTACCAATGCATATGATTAAAGAAAATATGGAAAAGCAGCTTGAAGAGTGTGGAGAGGCGCCTTTCTATACATTAGGACCACTTACCACCGATATTGCTCCTGGCTATGATCATATTACTTCAGCTATTGGAGCGGCTCAAATTGGCTGGTATGGATGCGCAATGCTTTGTTATGTGACTCCTAAAGAGCACTTAGGGCTTCCTAATCAAGATGACGTTAAAACTGGAATTATTACTTATAAAATTGCAGCCCACGCAGCTGATCTTGCTAAGGGCCATCCTGGAGCTCAAATTAGAGACAATGCACTTTCAAAAGCTCGTTTTGAATTTAGGTGGGAAGATCAATTTAACCTTGGCCTAGATCCTGATACTGCCCGCAGTTTTCATGATGAAACTCTTCCAAAACAAGCTGCAAAAACTGCGCATTTTTGTTCTATGTGTGGACCTAAGTTTTGCTCTATGAAGATTTCTCAAGATATCAAGGGAATGGACGCCAAAGAAGTTAAAAAAATTCAGGAAATCCAAATCGAAATGGATAAAAAATCTGAAGAATTTTTAGATAATAATAGTGAAATCTATTTAAAAGAAGGCGCTTAAAAGGTTAGTTTTAAATATTTTCAATATGCGGCGCAATTGCTTTAAATACTTTAGCTACTGCGCCGCGATTATTTTCAAAAGTTGTTTTTGCACTTTGCCCAATTAGCTTTCTCTTTTCATTGTCTAAAAGCAGCTCAGAAATAGTTCGCATTAATTCTTCAGCGCTACCAACTTGTATAGCAGATCCATCATCTAAAAGCCTCTTGGAGATCTCTTCAAAATTAAATACGCTTGGACCAAAAATAATAGGCTTCGAAAGCGATGCAGCTTCAAGCATATTTTGACCACCATTATTTGAAAGGCTGCCACCTATGAAAGCTATATCACTTATGCTGAAATAAGACATCATTTCACCCATACTATCTCCAATTAGTATGTCTGTATCTTTCTCACAATGATCAGCTAATGATCTCCTTTTAACATTAAGACCATTTTCATTGGCCATATTAAAGACTTCGTTAAACCTTTCTGGATGCCTTGGTATGATTAAAAGAAGTGCGTTGAATTTGTTTTGAAGGGCAAGGTAGCTTTTAATTATTTGCAGCTCTTCACCTTCCCTAGTACTTGCAAAAGCAACAATTTTTCGATCTCCAGTTATTTTTTTTAATGCTTGAATAGTTTCTAGATTATTAGATTCATTAGAATCAAATTTTAAGCTTCCAGTAATAGTAATATTTTTTTTACTAGCGCCAAGTGCGATGAAGCGTTTTGATGAGCTTTCATTTTGAGAGCATATTATGCTTAAACTATTTAGAGTTGAACTAACTAACTTAGGAGAGAATTTGTTATATTTTTTGAAAGACCTATCTGATAATCTTGCATTTACCAGCATTGTAGGAATGTTTTGATGTTTAAGTTTAGTAATTAAATTTGGCCAAATTTCCGTTTCTAAAAGAATACATGCAAGAGGTTTAATTTTTTTTAAAAATAAACTAACTATAAAGGGAATATCAAAAGGAAAAAAACAATGAATTACTCGATTTTTGTAGTGATTTTCTACAGCTTCAGAGCCTGTAATAGTTGTGGTTGTGATAACAATTTGATGAAGAGGGAATTTCAGAAATATCTTGTCGATTAGAGGTTTGGCTGCATTGAACTCTCCAACAGATACACAATGAAACCAAATAACCTTGCCTGAAGTTTTAGGTACATAGCCTAATTGATTTTTTAGTTTACGAGTCCAGGACGAGCTTTTAGTGTCTTTTAGTAAAATCCTTAAAAGAGCAAATGGCAAACTTAGAATAATTAAAAATGTATATATAAATCTATTCATTTGACTGTTCAGTTATATTTTTTTATATTGAGCTTTTATTTTCATAAATAATACTAAGTTAAAGTCTATGATTAAATAATTTAAATGGAATACTTTCACTTATCTTGAAGGGGGCTTTTGATAAGAAAAAAGGTATAATAATTCACTGATATTATAGCTTTATCATTTAACCTCTATCGCATCTATTTTGTTTTAGATTGATTCAATTTTTGGTGCATGCTATTATTTTAATTATTAATTATAAAAATTATGAGATTTGTTGACTCTGCAAGTGTGATGGTCGAAGCTGGAAAGGGCGGAAGAGGTTGCCTCAGTTTTCGCCGTGAAAAATATATCCCAGACGGCGGTCCAGACGGTGGAGATGGCGGTGATGGTGGCAGTATTTTTTTTCGCGGTCAAGAGGGTCTTAATACATTAAGCGAATTTCGTTATAACCGTTTATATAGAGCTAAAAATGGTCTCCCTGGAGAAGGAAGTGATCGAAGAGGTAAGTCAGCTATTGATATGTATGTTGAAGTCCCGCTTGGAACTAAAATAATTGATCTTTCAACAGATGAAGTGATAGGTGAAATTACACTTCATGAACAAAATCTTTTGGTTGCAAAAGGTGGCTTTCATGGACTAGGTAATGCTCGTTTTAAGTCGTCAATTAATCGTGCCCCAAGGCAAACTTCACCAGGCACACCTGGAGAAGTTAGAGAGATTGGGTTAGAACTTAATGTAATGGCAGATGTTGGGCTTTTGGGTATGCCAAATGCTGGAAAATCGAGTTTAATTAGGCAAATCTCTGGTGCACGTCCAAAGGTGGCTGATTATCCTTTTACTACCCTTCATCCAAATCTTGGAGTTGTAAAGGCTGGTAATAATCATTTTGTTATGGCAGATATACCAGGTTTGCTTGAAAAAGCCAGCGAAGGTGTTGGCCTTGGGTTTGAATTTCTTAAACACCTTTCAAGGGCAAAAGCACTTCTTCATGTGATTGATATCTTGCCAGCTGATGGCTCAGACCCTGCTAGTAATTATTTAACTATTGAGTCTGAATTAAAAAAATTTGATGATGAGCTTTTTGAAAAGCCCAGACTGGTAGCTATTAATAAAATTGATCTTATTCAAGAAGATAAAAGAGATAGGGTAATTAAAGATTTCCTTAAAAAAGTTAAATATAAAGGTAATGCATTTAACATATCTGCATTAAATGGTATGGGCTGTAAGTCCCTAGTTTTTGGTTTGTATGACCTTATAGAAGAGAAAGATGAAGAAGAATAAATGTTGGGTAGTTAAGATTGGATCTGCTCTCTTAACTAATAATGGTAAAGGGATTGATAAAGATTTAATCTCTGAATGGGTTGAACAGATTGTAGAGCTAAAATCCCATAATATCGATATTGTTTTGGTGTCTAGTGGCTCAATTGTTGAGGGTATGAAAAGACTTGGCTGGAAAGATAAACCAAGCGATATTCATAAGCTTCAGGCAGCTGCTGCTGTTGGTCAAATGGGCCTAGTCCAAGCTTATGAGTATCTATTTGCAAAGTATAAAGTTCAAACAGCTCAAGTGCTTTTGACTCAAGATAACCTTATAAATACTAAACATTTTGAAAATATCTCTGCGACTCTTGAGAATTTACTTGAGTTTGGTGCAGTTCCGGTAATCAATGAAAATGATACAGTTGCAACGGAAGAGATAAAATTTGGTGATAACGATACTTTAGCGGCACTTGTTGCAAATCTTTTGGGTGCTGAAAGATTAATTATATTGACAGATCAACGTGGCGTTTTCGATGATGATCCTCGTATAAATAAAAATGCCAGTTTAATAAAAGAAATTAACTTTGATGATGAGAAATTAGAGCGAGTTGCTGGAAAAACTGGGGGTATTTTAGGCTCTGGTGGAATGTATTCAAAAGTTATGGCTGCAAAGCAAGCTGCAAAATCTAAAACATTCTCAAATATAGCATGGGGACGAGAAGAGAAAGTTTTAATAAGGATATATCAAGGTGAACAAATTGGAACATTAGTTCATTGTTAGCTTATATTGGGTTAGGCTCAAATTTAAAGGATCCAAAGGCTCAAATTAAAAGAGCACTTGCTAGTTTGAGTAATAATAAAGCTGAACTTATTTCGGTATCAAGTTTTTATGAGTCCAAACCTCTCCTAGAAATTCCTGGACCGAACTATCTTAATGCAGTATGTAAAATTGAAACTAAACTTAGTGCTATTGATTTGTTAGATCTTTGCCAGGAAATTGAAGAGAGTCAGCAAAGAGTCAGAGAAGTAAAATGGGGCTCAAGAACGATTGATTTAGATATACTTCTTTATGGAGAGCAGGTTATTTCAAATAAAAGATTGTCAATACCTCATCCAGAAGCTATAAATAGGGCCTTTGTTTTAGTGCCTTTATTTGAAATAGAGCCTAATATAAAATTTCCTTTACTAGGGTCAATAAAAGACCTATTAGAAAGGATTAATAAGTTAGATGTAAATAAACTATGAAACATTCTGAGTTAAATATATTCAAAGATAATAATCAAAAAATTACATGCCTTACAGCATATGATGCTTCAATCGCTAAGCTTATTGATGGTGCGGGTGTTGATATTATCTTAATTGGCGACTCTCTTGGGATGGTTATTCAGGGCGATGAAAATACGCGATCAGTATCTATGATTGACATGCTTTATCATACCAAAATTGTTGCAAAAGCTTGCAATCAATCTTTAGTTATCGCAGACATGCCTTTTCAAAGTTATGATGATGCTCTTAATGCAGTAACCAATGCAAAAGAATTGATTAGTAATGGCGCAGATATGGTCAAAATAGAGGGTGGAATTGAAAATACAGATGTCATTAAAGCTCTAGTTTCTAATAATATCAATGTATGTGGTCATCTTGGCCTTCAGCCTCAGCTGGTTGTTGATTCAAGTGATTATAAGGTTCAAGGCCGAGATGAGGATTCTTCTAAAATAATTCAAGATAATGCAATGTTGCTTGAATCATTAGGCGTAAGTATTTTAGTACTAGAATGCATTCCCAGTAATTTAGCAAAGTTGATAACGAATAAATTAAAAATTCCTACAATTGGAATCGGAGCTGGAAAGAATTGTGATGGCCAGGTTTTGGTTAGTTATGATATGCTAGGTATAACGCTAGGTAAGCAACCAAGATTTGTTCGTAATTTTTTGAATTCAGAAAGTAGTATTTCTGCAGCAATTAAAGCCTTTGTTTTGGAGGTAAAAGAAGGAAGTTTTCCTAATAAAAATGAGAGTTATTAATGAAAATTTTTGAGAGGTCAAGCGATCTTCAGTTTTTTTTAGATAACTGTCGCAATGATAATAAAGCAGTTTCCCTAGTTCCAACGATGGGAGGTCTTCATGATGGACATCTGCGGTTGGTAGAAAAAGCACAATCCCTTTCAGGTGTAGTTGTTGTTAGTATTTTTGTCAATCCTACTCAGTTTGCTACAGGTGAAGATTTTGATTCTTATCCCAAGACGTTTTCTAATGATAAGTTTCTTCTAGAGGAACGGGGTATTGATGTCTTATTTATTCCCTCAAAGGACGAAATATATCCAAATGGAACCTTGTCTAATTATGATGTGGGTGAAATAGGAAGATTACTCTGCGGCTCTTCTCGGCCAAAGCATTTCAATGGGGTTGCGCAAGTCGTAAATCGATTATTTGATATTGTAAAACCAAATTACTCAATTTTTGGCGAAAAAGATTATCAACAGCTCTTAATTATTAAATCTCTTGTTGAAAATAACAATTTGAACGTATCTATAGAGTCAGTTTCAACTCAAAGAGAAGATGATGGCTTAGCAATGAGTACTAGAAATAAATATTTAAGTGCCAAGGATCGAATGAAAGCGCCTCTTTTTTATCAACAACTCAATAATGCAAAAATGGCTATAGAGCAGGGGAATTCTATTGAATTCGTTATGCAAAAAACTCTATCTGAGTTAAGTGTTAACTTTGAAGTAGAATATTTTGAAGTTCTAAATGCAAATAACCTTACACAAATCGCGACTAACACTGCAGAAATTATTATAATATCCGCTATAAGGTTAGGCGAAACTCGACTAATCGATAATATTGTCTTTAGGAGATCAAATGTTTAGTATTACTGAAGAAGCAGAAATTTATGTTGCAGATCTATTTGAACAACAAGATGAAAAAGATCTTGGATTAAAGGTTGATGTTGAAAAACCTGGCACTCCAGTTGCAACGGTAACATTTAACTTCTGTATAAAGAGTGATCTTCCTGATAGTTATAATGAATTTCCCTATGTGGGGTTTAGCGCTTTTATAGATGAATCTAATAATCAATTTTTAAGTGACTCTAATGTTGCATTAAAGTTAGATGGTACTAACAAAAAACTTACTATCACTGCTCCTAATGCCAAAGGTGAAGCCCC
This sequence comes from uncultured Candidatus Thioglobus sp., assembly GCA_905612405.1. GTDB lineage: Bacteria > Pseudomonadota > Gammaproteobacteria > PS1 > Pseudothioglobaceae > Pseudothioglobus. The sequence goes on along the minus strand of CAJQRX010000056.1, from coordinate 12,120 downwards.
TAAAGATGATGCTCCTCTTGAGGAGAAGGTTCTGTTTACTATTGTTACTGAAGTTAATCCAAGCTTGGCATCACATGGTGGCTTTGTTGATCTTGTTGAAATTACTGAGAAAAAAGAAGTGATTTTGAATTTTGGTGGTGGCTGTCAAGGCTGTAGTTCAGTAAATATGACTCTTAAAGATGGAGTTGAGAAACAGCTTAAGGGCTTATATCCCGAAATATCTGCGGTTCTTGATGCAACGGACCACTCCCATAAAGAAAATGCATATATGTAATTCTTGAATGGAAGATATAACGGTTTTCTCTCATTTAGACTGCGTAGCAAAAGATAATGGTGAAAATCATCCTGAGAGAAAAGAGCGCTTAGAAGTAATACTTGATTCAATTAAGCGTATTAGCCAACTGAATATATCCTTTAAAGATTCGCCATTGGCAGACTTTAAGACTATAAATCTGGTCCATCCTCAATCCTATCTTGATGATCTGTTTTCAATGGTTCCAACCTTTGGTCTTGTTGGTGTGGAAAAAGAGCCTTATGCTGATACTATTCTTTGTCCCTGCAGCAAAGAAGCAATATTAAGAGCATGTGGCGCTGGTATTGAGTCAGCAAATGAATTAATGAGTGGGACAACAAAAAGGTTATTTTGTGCAGTTCGTCCTCCTGGTCATCATGCAGAAACAATCAGAGCAAACGGATTTTGCTTTATAAATAATGCCGCAGTTACTGCTAGATATCTGCAGAGTAAATATAATCTCAAAAAAATAGCGATCATTGATTTTGACGTTCACCATGGTAATGGTACTCAGGAAATTTTTTACAATGATAAAAGTGTTTTTTATGGCTCAATTCATCAATACCCTTTATTTCCTGGAACAGGTAAGGAGGCTGAGACTGGAGTAGGCAATATATTTAATGCGCCAATATCTTCAGATACTACGAGAGACGAGTTTATGGAAATATTTGAAACGAAAATATTAAAAAATGTTGACTTATTTAAGCCTGAAGTAATACTTATTTCTGCTGGCTTTGATGCCCACAAAAGAGATCCTTTAGCAAGTATTAACTTAGAGTCTGAAGATTTTTATACTTTAACAAAAAATATTGTTGAAATTGCCAAACGGTATAGTAATGGCAGGGTCATTTCTTTTCTTGAAGGTGGTTATGACCTTCAGGCACTTTCAGAATGTATTGAAGGCCACCTAAGAGCCTTAAGTAACTAAAGATATGGATGAGTTTCAGTTAATACAAAATTACTTTAATTGGCCATTAACTGATTCCACTGTTGAATTAGGAGTGGGAGATGATGCTGCTATTTTTAATCTTGATTCAGGCTATCAATTAGTGACTTCAACAGATACACTTCTAGAAGGCGTTCACTTTTTTAAAGATGACTCCCCTGAGAATATAGCCTATAAGTCTTTGGCAGTTAATTTAAGTGATATTGCAGCAATGGGTGCAATAGCAAAGTGGTTTACTCTTGCAATAACCCTTCCTAAGCTAGATGAGATTTGGCTAAAAAAGTTTTCTGAGTCTCTTAAAGATACTTCTAGTAAATATAATGTTAGCTTAATTGGTGGCGATACCACTAGAGGACCACTTAATATAACTATCACTATGATGGGTGTTGTTGAAAAATCAAAAGCGATTAAAAGATCAGGCGCCAATAATGGCGATAATATATATATATCAGGAGAGATAGGTGATGCTGCTCTCTGTCTTAAGAAAATTAATGAAGGCGAAAAGCCTAGTAAAGTTGAAATGGTAAAGCTTAATAGACCAATACCAAGACTTGATCTTGGATATGCTTTAAATGGGGTAGCTAGCTCATGTATCGATATATCTGATGGACTTGAGCAAGATCTATCTCACATCATAAAAGCTTCAAAAGTTGGAGCAATAATTGATGTTCAAAAACTCCCTTTAAGTCAATCAGTGGTTAACTATATTAAAGGTAATAATGATTGGTCGGTCCCACTATGCGGGGGTGATGATTATGAATTATGCTTTACAGCACCCAAAAATTTTAATTCAGAAATAATAAATATAGCTAAGATTTGTAAAATAAGAATTACAAAGATAGGGGTTATTAGTGACTCAAAAAATCTAAAAATTGAAGGCTATGATGGATATGGAAAATCATATCAGCACTTTTAAGATTTACTAAATTTCTTTTCTTTCTTCTACCGTCTTGCAGTCAATACATTGATCAGCAGTTGGGCGAGCTTCTAGGCGATTAAGAGCAATTTCAATACCACAAGTCTTACAATATCCATAGTCACCAGTATCAATCAAATGAAGTGTCTTATCAATTTTATTAATAAGTTTTCTTTCACGGTCCCTAGTTCTTAACTCAAGTGCAAACTCTTCTTCAATAGTGGCTCTGTCATTAATATCAGCAACAGGAGCAGAATCTTCTTGAATATGATTAATAGTTGTTTCAGCTTCATAAACTAATTGCTCTCTCCAAACATTAAGCTTATGGATAAAGTGCTCCAGCTGGCTGGTTGACATAAAGTCTTCACTCTTTTTTGGAATATAAGCTGGGATTTCATCAAAGTTTGGTTCTGAAGTCATTTGAGTTAGTTTGTAAAAAAAGGTAGTTTTTACCAAAAATTGCTTAAAATAGCAATGATTTTTTTTCAAATTGGCCTATTTAATTTAATTTATTATGACTCTTAAAGCATTAATACTTGATGTGGATATAGCTCTTGCTAATAGAAAGCATGACGGGCACCTTAAAACATTCAATGAATGTATTGTAATTGAGGATTCAGAAATTGGCTTTCAGTCAGCAACTTCAGCAGGTCTAAAGGCAGTAATCACTCTTAGCGAGTATACTAATACGGAAAACTTTAAGGGTGCTTTAGTTATTCTTGATCATTTAGGCCAAGACGACCAGCCCTTTCAGATAGTTAATGGAACGCCTACCACTCATAAATTGGTAAGCAAAGATTATATAAAGGAGCTTTATGAGTGCAATCGTTAAGTTGGCTGACAACAGTTCTGTATATGAAGTTGCCAAAGTGTCACCTTTATCAATTGCAACGCAATTGAGTAAAAAATTTGATAATCAAATTTACTTAAAACGAGAAGATGATCAGATTATTCACTCGTTTAAACTTCGTGGTGCTTATCAAAAAATGAGCTCAATGAACGATGCACAGAAAGCCAAAGGTGTAATTGCTTCGTCTGCTGGAAATCATGCTCAAGGAGTTGCCCTTGGAGCGAGTAAATTAAACATAAAGGCAACAATCGTTATGCCAACTAGCACGCCACAAATTAAGGTGCGTGCGGTTCAAGAATTAGGAGCAGAAGTTATTCTTTTTGGAGATGTCTATGATGATGCATTTGTTCATGCTAAAAAGCTAGTATCTGAAAAAGATTTATGTTTTATAAGTCCTTATGATGATTTTGAGGTTATTGCGGGGCAGGCAACAGTTGCAAAAGAAATCTTAAACCAGCTTGATAAAATAGACTATGTTTTCTCTCCTGTCGGTGGCGGCGGATTGATCTCGGGGATGGCAAGCTATATTAAGCATTATGCACCTCATATCAAAGTAATTGGGGTTGAACCTGTTGACTCACCAACACTTTTTAAAGCATTAGAGGCTAATGAAAGAGTTATGCTTGACGATGTTGGACGTTTTGCTGATGGCGTTGCTGTCAAGCAAATTGGTGAGCTTCCATTTGAGATTGCAAAAGAATGTGTTGATGATGTCATTTTGGTAAGTAATGATGAAATGTGCGCTGCTATAAAAGATATCTATGAGGATGTTCGTTCGATATCAGAGCCAGCTGGAGCTCTTGCAACAGCAGGTGTTAAAAAATATATCTTAGAGAATGATCTTAAAAATAAAAACATTGTTTCAATTGTATCTGGGTCTAATGTCAACTTTGATAGACTTAGATATATTTCTGAAAGAGCTGACTTAGGTGAAGTTAATGAGGCCATAGTTGCGGTTACTATTCCCGAAGAGCCAGGCAGTTTTTTAAGGTTTTGTGAATTATTAGATAACAATGCAGTGACTGAGTTTAATTATCGATATTCTGCAAAGACAGAAGCACATATTTTTGTAGGTGTTAAGCTAACTAAAGGTGAATCTGAAAAGCAAGCACTTATTGCAAGGCTGAGTAATTCTTTTGAAGTTTTTGATATGAGTGATAATTCTATGGCAATAACTCATATCAGATATATGGTTGGTGGCCATGCTAATGCAAAGAATGAGGTTATCTATAGATTTGAGTTTCCTGAGCGCCCAGGCGCACTTTTAAGTTTCCTTAAAAAAGTTAAGACAGAATGGAACATTTCTCTTTTTCATTATCGTAATCATGGTGCAGACTATGGAAGAGTTTTAATTGGACTCCAGGTTAAGGATGTCAAAGAGCTAGAGTCAAGGTTTGATGAGCTGGGGTATTATTATAAAAACGAAACCGATAATAAAGCCTATCAGTATTTCTTATAACAAGCTTAGCCCTAATGATACTGACTCTATCATATTAATTGAGAACCAAAATTCTCATAATCCCTGGTCTAAAAATCAGATTATAGAGGGTATTCTAAATCCAACTAATTTATGCTACTCGATTAGCATTAACAATCAAATTGTTGGTTTTTTGATGGCTATGTCTGCAATTGATACTGCCGATATCTTAAATATTAGTATTAATAAAGATTATCAAAGAAAAGGGTATGGTAAAAAACTACTTCATTATCTTATTAAAAAGCTTAAAGATAGAACGATTGGACAGCTTATATTAGAAGTTAGGAAAAGTAATCAAGTTGCCATCACTTTTTACTTGAAACATGGTTTTGAGGAGATTTCACTTAGAAAAAATTACTATATGATTAACTCAAAACACCCTAATCAAAAAGAAGACGGTATAATAATGCGTCTTAAATTCTCAACAAAATAAATCTTAATGACTTACAAAAACATTACAGTTCCAACTACTGGAGAGGCAATCACAATAAAGGATAACGTGCTCATTGTCCCTAATAAACCAATCGTTACATATATAGAGGGAGATGGTATTGGTGTTGACATTACTCCTGTAATGCTAGATGTTGTTAATGCTGTAGTTAAAAAAGCATATAACGGCGAAAGAGAGATTCAGTGGATGGAGATTTTTGCAGGTGAAAAAGCAGATAGTATCTATGGTGAGTACCTGCCAGAAGAAACAGTTGAGGCAATTAAAAAATTTGTAGTTAATATAAAAGGGCCATTAACAACACCAGTTGGCGGCGGGATGAGGTCACTTAATGTTGCAATAAGGCAGATTTTAGATCTCTATATTTGTCTTCGCCCTGTTCAGTATTTTGATGGAACTCCATCACCAGTTAAGGCGCCTGAAAAGATTGATATGGTTATCTTTAGGGAAAACTCTGAAGATATTTATGCGGGTATAGAATTTCCACAAGGCTCAATGGAAGTGAAAAAAGTTATTGAGTTTCTTCAAAAAGAAATGGGTGCAACTAAAATTCGTTTCCCTGAAACTTCTGGTATTGGTATAAAGCCTGTATCAATAGAGGGAACTTCAAGGCTTGTAAGGGCGGCTATTCAGTACGCGATTGATAATGATAAGCCTTCTGTAACAATTGTCCATAAAGGCAATATTATGAAGTTTACAGAGGGACTATTTAGAGATTGTGCTTACCAGCTCGCTAAAGATGAGTTTGGCGCAAAAGAAATTGATGGTGGTCCTTGGTGTAGTTTTACTAATCCAAATACGGGTAAAGAAATTATTATTAAAGACTCAATTGCTGATGCATTCCTCCAGCAAATACTTTTAAGGCCTGATGAGTATTCTGTCATTGCAACTTTAAATCTTAATGGTGATTATATATCCGATGCTTTAGCGGCTCAAGTGGGCGGTATTGGTATTGCTCCTGGAGCGAACCTTTCTGATGATATTTCAGTATTTGAAGCTACACATGGAACTGCTCCTAAATATGCTGGTCAAAATAAAGTTAATCCTGGATCTATGATCTTATCTGCAGAGATGATGCTTAGACATATGGGTTGGACAGAGGCTGCTGATTTGATACTTCATGCAATGGCTATAACAATTCAAAAAAGAACGGTTACATATGACTTAGAGAGGCTTATAGATGGAGCTACATTACTTTCTTGTTCTGAGTTTGGAGATGCTCTAAAGGAATCAATAAAATAAGTTAAAAAATAAATTGCTAAGCTGAGGCTATAAAAGCAAAGATTTGATTGACTCAAAATTCATAGCTCGTTATAATCTCACGCTATTCCCTGATAGCTCAGTTGGTAGAGCAACGGACTGTTAATCCGTGTGTCCCTGGTTCGAGCCCAGGTCGGGGAGCCAAATTATATAACTAAGACATCTTTGGATGTCTTTTTTGTTTCTATACTTTAAGAGAATGATTTCGTATAAAAAAATTGCAGAATTAGCCGCAAGATTTATTAGTAAACCAAAAGTTTTAAAATTTGGTTTTAACTTATCTCCAATGTATAGAAGAACCTCTGCAAAGGTTACTTATATTTCTGAAGACTTTCTCAAGATACAAATTAAGCTTCCTTTTAGCTATAAAAATGCTAACTATGTAAATACTATTTTTGGTGGGAGTATGTTTTCTGCCGTTGATCCATTTCCAATGACTCAGTTAATGAATCTTATTGGAGATGATTATGTAGTTTGGGATAAGGCTGCTGAAATTTTCTTTAGAAGGCCTGCGAAAGAGGATCTTTATGCTGAATTTATTTATAGCTTAGATGAGCTTGATGAAATTAAGAAAAAAGCGAAAGAGCAAAATGAATTTGAAATAGTTAAAATAACAAAATTAACAAATAAGGATAAGTCTATTGTTTACTGTGAAGTTCATAAGAGGGTGTATATTGCAAATAAAGCCTTTTTTAAAGAGAAACAAAAAACAAGAATAAATAAAAAAATAAAGTAGCCAATTTTTTTATATTTATTAGGCTTTATAATAATTAAAAGTACTTTTAAGGAAGGTAATTAATATGAATCGTGAAATTGTTATTGTTGCGGCTTCAAGAACTGCTCTAGGATCATTTGGCGGCTCTTTATCATCTATTCCAGCGCATAAATTAGGCGCCGAAGTGATCGCTTCATTATTAAAAAAAACTGGCATAAATAACACTCAGATTGATGAAGTCATCTTGGGGCAAGTTCTGACAGCTGGAAGCGGTCAGAATCCAGCTAGACAGGCGGCAATTGAGGCTGGACTTCCTCATGAGACTCCCTCTATGACTATTAATAAAGTTTGTGGAAGTGGATTAAAAGCAGTTCAGTTAGCATTTCAAGCAATTGCTTGTGGAGATGCTGAAATAATTATTGCTGGTGGTCAGGAAAGTATGAGTCTTTCAAGCCATGTTCTTCCAAAGTCAAGAGAAGGTAAAAAAATGGGTCCGTGGGTGATGGTTGACACTATGGTTGTAGATGGATTATGGTGTGCATTTAATGATTGTCATATGGGCGTTACTGCAGAAAATATTGCAACGAAGTTTGACTATTCAAGAGAATCTCAGGATGAGTTTGCTTTAGACTCACAACAAAAAACAGAGGCTGCTCAAAAATCTGACCTATTTCGAGATGAAATAACTCCAATATCTATTCCTCAGCGAAGAGGCGATGACATTATTTTTGATAGTGATGAGTTTCCTAGGCACAGTTCAAGCCTGGATTCATTAGCTAAGCTTCGTCCAGCATTTGCAAAAGATGGAACTGTTACAGCAGGTAATGCATCAGGCATTAATGACGGTGCTGCGGCGGTTATGGTAATGAGCGCATCTAAGGCAAAAGAGCTTGGATTGAAATCTATGGCAAGAATTGTTTCCTACTCTAGCGCTGGGGTTGACCCAACTATCATGGGAACTGGACCGATACCTGCAAGTACTAAGTGTCTTGAAAAAGCCGGCTGGAAAGTCTCTGAGCTTGATCGTATTGAGGCCAATGAGGCATTTGCTGCTCAAGCAATGTCTGTTAATGATTCATTAGGTTGGGATAAGTCTAAAGTTAATGTAACAGGTGGCTCAATTTCTTTAGGGCATCCAATTGGCGCTTCTGGCGCTAGAATTTTGGTGACCTTGCTTCATGGTATGGAGCGTGATAAAGCAAATAAGGGCCTTGCTACCATGTGTATTGGTGGCGGCATGGGAGTTGCAATTGCAGTTGAAAGGATTTATTAATATTATTAATTTCATAAACTAGCAGTATTAATGAAAAAATTTCTAGTTATCTTAATCCTTGTAGTTGGAAATTTTTTAATTGTAGGTACAAGCTATTCATACTCAGCAGTTGGCTATATGAAGTGCGAAACTGTAAATAAGCTAGTAGCAGAAGATAATGCTGACGTTAAAAACATGATTATGTTTTGGTTTAGTGGCTACTACACTGGCAGAAACTATGAAACATCGAGTTATCCTGCAATTCCCGACCCTCAGCTAATATATATAGCAACCATGAACTACTGCAATAACAACCCACTTCAAGATACTGTTGATTTAGCTGATCACCTATACTCAAGCTTAATTTAGATTTAAGTTACGCTAATCCCTTAATAGTGTTTATTAGATCTGCATTGACTGACCTTGGGCCAATATTTTTTCTATTTTCGTGTCTTCTTGATCCAGGTAATCGAGTCCCATCAATATCATTATATTTTTTGAGAAATTCTTCAGTCTGCTCTGAAGTATCTTTGCCAGATATAATTTCTGGCGACATAGCAAGAATAAACTGACCTCCTTGTGCTGGACCGCCATCTCCATTGTCACGCTCCTTAGTTTCATAAGAAAAGGTTTCACCAACTAACGGGCCAGATAAGAGTTCAACCATAAGGGCAATGACTGAGCCTTTATGGCCGCCAAATGGAAGTAAGACGCCTTTATCAATCTCTGCTGCATCAGTTGTTAATTCTCCTGATGAAGAGAGGCCAGTGCCAAGTGGGACAGAGTGGCCGTCTCGAGCAGCAATTTGAATTTCTCCTTTTGCCATGGATGCAGTTGCCATATCAAAAACAATCGAATTTTTACCAGGGCGCGGCCATGAAAATGCAATCGGATTAGTTCCAAATAAAGCTGTAGCTCCGCCAGCTGGAGCCACGCCTGGCATATATGAAACAGATGTTAATCCAACAAGCCCATGCTCACTGATTGCCTCAACTTCGGGCCAGAGGGCTGCAAAGTGATGGCAGCGCTGAATTGATAATCCCGCAATTCCAAATTTTTGAGCAGCTTTGATAAGTTTTTTAATGCCATATTGATGCGCTAATGGGGCAAATCCATTCTTTGCATCACACTTTAAAATTACTGGAGTAACTTCGGTAATTTCAGGCTTTGCAGAACCGTCAACTTTTTTACTCTGAAGAGCTTTGACATATCCAGGAATACGAAAAAGACCATGAGAAATTGAGCCATCTCGCTCAGCATTAGTAACTGTGGTTGCAACTGCATCTGCATTTTCTTCATTAGCTCCATGACTAATAAGTGCAGCCTTTGATAAATTAAAAATTTCATCAAGATCTATATCGATTGTTTTAGAAGTCATAGAATTTAATCCTTATATACGTATGAATTGAATTGCATTTTAGTTCAACGAACTCAAAAATAAATTAGAAAAAAATGATAACATATATGGACTATATATTTTATTTAAAAAAAGGAGAAACAATGGTAAAAATTCACTGGCTAGGTACAGGTCTGTCAGCAATACCAGGCCTTATAATGCTTATTGAAAATGGCCACTCGGTAGTTGTTTACAATCGAACTACAGAAAAAGCAGCTGAGGCATTATCAGGAATTAAGGGTGATTATGAAATCATTCTGTTCTCACTTGAATCTATCAAAGTGCATGCTAGTGCTGGAGATATTATTGTTTCCATGCTCCCGGGTAATTTTCATGTACCTGTTGCAGAACTAAGTCTATCAATTGGCGCTCATTTTGTCTCAAGCTCTTATATTTCAGATGAGATGAAGAGCCTTCATGAAGAGTCACTCAGGAAGAATTTATGCCTTGTTAATGAGGTAGGCCTTGATCCAGGAATTGATCATAGTATGTCGCATGCCTTAGTTGAAGAATATAAAAATTCAAATGTTTTTTCTGCTGAAAATAATCATTCTTTTCTGAGTTATTGTGGTGGTTTGAGTGATGTTCCAAATGACTTTTGTTATAAATTTAGCTGGTCTCCATTGGGAGTTTTAAAGGCCTTACTGTCAACTTCAGTTAGTATTCGAGATAGCCAAGTCTATACTGTGCATAAGCCATGGGAGGCTGTTGAGTTATACCCACTTCCAATGCCTTGGGGCGAAGATGAATTTGAAGTTTATCCTAATCGAGATTCCATTCCTTTTATTGACCAATATCAAATGAATGAAGGGTTAAAGATTGATCAGTTTGTTAGAGGAACATTGAGATACAAGGGTTGGAAAGATGCCTGGTCTGATATTTTTTCTGAGGTAGATACACTAGACCCTAAAATTGCAGAGGATCGCCTAAAGGTTATTAGTGATGATTTATGGAATAAATATTCTTATAGGGATGATGAGGTAGATCGCGTTATTCTAACTGTTGAATTAAAAGTAAAAAACGAATCTGAGGTTGTTTGGCATAAACAATTTTTACTTGATACTTTGGGTAATAGTAAAGGAAGTGCAATGGCTCAATTAGTCTCATGCTCTGTTGCCTTAGCAGTTGAAGCTGTTCTTAATAAAGAAATACCTTCAGGTGTAACTGCAGCCCCTCATCAAAGCAAATTGGTAAAGAGATGGTTAAATCAGGCTGATGAAATAAGCGACCACTTTGTATTAATTGATCATTTAAGTTAGTACCTGGAATAATTTAATATTTATGCGCCAAGCTAATCCTATTTTTGATAATGAAACTCGGGGCTGGGTTGATTTAATTCCTCCCAGACAGTCTCGGCCAAAACTAACTTCTGATCTTGAAGCTAAATGGCTAGTAATAGGAGCAGGTTTTACTGGCCTTTCGTGCGCAAGAAGATTGGCGGAGATTAATCCTAAAGATAAGATTATTTTGCTTGATGCAAGAGGGTTGGGTCAAAATGCTTCTGGAAGAAATTCAGGATATGCTGTTGCACATAGTCACTTTTCAGGAGCCTATAAACAATCACAACTTGAAAAGTACCAAAGAGTTGATCGGATTAATCAAGTAGGCCTTAATTCTCTTCGAGCTTTAGTAAAAGATAATAATATCAACTGTGACTGGATAGATTCAGGTATTTATCATACTGCTGCAGATGATGACTCTGTAATTGAGTGTGATCATTTTATTAACTATCTTAAAAAACGTAAAATTAAACATACTCCGCTTACAAAAGAGAAAATTCATGATCATCTTGGAACGAGGTGGTATAAGAAAGCAGTTAAAGTTGAAAATGGCGCCTTAATGCAGCCTGCTAAATTAGTTTTTGGATTGGCTGAAAATCTTCCAAGTAATGTTGAGCTTTATGAAAATACCCCAGTATTAAAGATGGACTTGGGTAAGACTAATAAAGTTATCACTCCAGATGCAACAATTACTGCTGAAAAAGTCATTATGGCTTGTAATTATGAAAGTTTTGAAGGCGCTCATCCAAAGCAAAGAGCCGTTGGGGTAACCCTTTCAGGGAGTATTACTCGCGTTTTAGAAAAAAATGAGATTAAGATGCTTGGAAATCAGTCATCATGGGGGATATTGTCACTACATAGTGGCGGGGCAACAATAAGATTGACGGATGATGGTCGAATTGCAATAAGAAATACAGCTGAGTACAAGAATCATCACTTATTGACTGATCAGCAGTTAATTAAAAGACAACAGATTCATCGACAAGCATTTGATAATAGGTTTCCGCAGTTAAGTCATGTTCCATTTGAGTTCTTATATTCAGGCGTTGAGGGTGTGAGCGCTAATAAAACTAATATTTTTGAGAAGTTTTCAGATAGCCTCTATTATGCAGGCTGTTTTAATGGTTCTGGGATTACTAAAGGAACTGCATTTGGTATTGGAATAGCTGAGTACGCTTGTGAGCATGAATCTTCTATTGTTAAAGATTGTCTAGCTATTGAAAAAGCTAAGTGGCTTCCACCAAAACCGTTACTGGATTTTGGTGCATGGTTTACGACTAAGCAGCGT
>CAJQRX010000055.1 GCA_905612405.1 uncultured Candidatus Thioglobus sp. | reverse complement strand
TTCTTTATAAATGAAAATGGTTCAACCATGTTTCCATCTGATTTTATTTCAAAGTATGAATAAACGAAGAATGTTAATATTGTGTTGTAAAACGCGGTCAATATTCCCAAAAAAATTAAGTGTTGGAAAACTAGCTTACTACCTTCAAAAAAATTTGAAAGTTTAAAAAATTTCATACTAATAATTGCAAAAAGAGGTGAGAATGCGCCCACAAAATGGCCAAACATTTCACTAATATCATAGAATCGCTCTAAATCAAAACCAAAATCATGTGCTGTAAAAATAACTGCTATTAATGATCCTAAGAAAACCTTATACCCAAACAATAGATAGCACAAAGAAACAGCACCTATCTGAAGCCAAATCATATTTCCAATAAATGGGACAGTCTCACCTGGATTAATAAAAGTAAATAAAGAAATCACTAGAAAGGCTAGGATATTTTGATATAAAAATTCTGTTAACTTGCTTAGCATTAGATTAATGCCTTATTAACAATAATAGAATTATGACGGGAATATGAAACATTCTGCTCTTTCATAGTTTTATCCAAGTTTTAAGTCTATAAAACCTTACATCAGGCTTACAACATCAATCTATGTAATAAGATAGAGTCTTTATTACCTTACCTTTATTCAACCATAACAAATGATTGTTGCGAGTCTAAGGAAAACCTCGTGCTTAGTTTTTTAAAGAGACCTGTGCAAACTACCTTGCAAACTTAGCAATGCCTCTAAGAAAAATATTAGTTCAAAACTAATAAATATGATCTTATCATAACTTAAGAACTACTGATCAAACATTAATATCATTTCACGCTTATCAATTGAAGACTGATTTGCACTAACTAAGCCATCAGAAGTTAGAAATAATACTGCACGTTTTATTGTTGATAATGAATACTTAGAGAAGTATGGGTCGTTTTTTATTGCAGTAATTGTCACATTAGAATTGGAAGTGATGAAAGAAAAAACCGCTCTTTCGACTTCTGAAAATTCACCTAAACCAAATTCTTTTTCACACTCATCTAACGCTTTTCTTAACTGAAATAACCTGCTGACTGCTTTTTTCATTATGTATCCCTCAAGTAAATTAACCCCAAGAAAAATTATAGATTAATATGAGTTATAAAGTATCACATAATGGAACCAATAGACTAATATTTAATAGACCAGAATTAAAGCTTAATTTGTTTAATTTTAGTAACTATAAATACCTTGCATAATAATTCATTCTTGAATATTAAATTGTTGCTTGAGACTAATATATTCAATCACCTTTATTCTTGGTCCAAATTGACTAACCACTCTTGACGAAGCAGCATTAGCAAAGTTAGCGGCCCACGAAAAGTCCTTACCACGACCTAAAGCATATAAGAAGGAACCAGCAAACATATCGCCCGCACCATTAGTATCTACTGCACTTGCAAGGACTCCTGGAGTATGAATCATATTAGTTCCATCAAAAACTAATGATCCACCTGCACCTCTTGTAATAGCAAAGGTCTTAGCATACTTTTTTAAAGCTTCAGCGGCAGCCTCTACTGTATGAGTTTCAGTAAAACTTCTAGCTTCATCACCATTACAAAAAATTAAATCCACTCCATCATCACCAATAATAGTTCTAATATTATCTGAAAAAACCTCAACAATAAATGGATCAGAAAGACTCAATGAGGTTTTAACACCATTCTTCTTCGCATAAATCATGGCATCTCTTGCAACAGTAGTTCTTTCATCATCAGTCACTAAGTAACCTTCAATATATAGCCAATCAGATACTGCTAAGGCCTCTTCATCAACTTCACGATAGGATAGCTCTAGGCTTGCACCCAAATAGGTGTTCATAGTTCGCTCAGCATCAGGACTAATCATTACTAGGCATTTACCAGTAATACCTCTAGAAGAATCAACTTGATGAAAATCTACGCCTGCACGATTTAAATCTTTAACAAAAAAAATGCCTTCTTCATCATCTGCAACTTTGCCAGAAAAAAAAGCTGAGGATCCAAATCTACTAGCGGCTACAATCGTATTGCATGCTGATCCCCCACAACTCCTTTTAACAGCTACACGCTGACTAGTCAGCTCATCCATTAAGTATTTTTGACGTTTTTCATCGACAAGAGTCATCAAGCCCTTACCAATATCATTTTTACTTAAAAAAGAATCACTAACAATAACTTCAGTATCAACTATTGCAGCACCAATTCCATAAACACCATATTTTTTCATAAATTTTAATTCCTAAATTTCTATTGATTTAATTAATACTCTTAAACTCTCAGCACCTCAGGAACTGGAAAATTTACAGACTCTTTAGCACCACTTACTTCAATAATCTCACTGCCACCATTCATCATCAAATAAGATACTACCGCTTGGACTAAAACTTCTGGAGCAGATGCTCCAGCTGTAACTCCTATAGAGTTGATACCATTCAGCCAAGCATTTTGAATATCAGTAGCTCCATCAATCAAATAAGCGGGCTTTCCTTCATTTTCTGCAATCTCTTTGAGTCGATTTGAATTAGAAGAATTTTTTGAGCCAATAACAAGAAGTATTTCTGAATTTTTAATCATAGCCTTGACTGAATCTTGGCGATTTTGAGTTGCATAACAAATATCACTTTTTTTAGGTGCTTGAATTTTTGGAAATTTAGTTTTAAGAGAGTCAACAATTTCTTGTGTGTCATCAACCGATAAAGTAGTTTGTGTTGTATAAGAAATATCTAAATCTTCAGACAAGTTTAAATCTTTAATATCTTTAATTGACTCAACTAAAGTAATACGGCTAGATGAATTTGACTGCCCTAAGGTTCCCTCAACCTCTGGATGGCCAGCATGACCAATCAGAATAACTTGATGACTTTGTTTTTGGCGTCTGATAACCTCTTTATGTACTTTTGTTACTAAGGGACAAGTTGCATCATAAATAATATCTGAAATTTCAGCAGCCTCTTTTCTTACCGCTTGTGATACACCATGCGCACTAAAAATTACAACACTTCCTTTTGGAACTTCATCAATTTCTTCAACAAAAATTGCGCCTTTCTTTTTTAGGTTACTAACAACGAATTTATTATGAACGACCTCATGACGAACATATATTGGCGCACCATGTTTCTCTATTGCACGCTCAACTATCTCTATAGCACGATCAACACCAGCACAAAAACCTCTTGGATTGGCCAAAAATATCTTCAAAATTTATCTATTTGATTCACGTAAAAAATATTACTATTATTTTTGGCTGCTGAGATGAAGTGCAGAAAGGATCTGAAAGATTTTTTGACGTAAGTCTGATCTATGAACTATCATGTCAATAGCTCCCTTCTCAAGCAAAAATTCACTTCTTTGAAACCCCTCTGGCAGCTCTTCTCGAACCGTTTGCTCAACAACTCTTGCTCCAGCAAATCCTATTCTTGCGTTAGGCTCAGCAATCTGAACATCGCCTAGCATTGCTAAACTTGCTGAAACACCACCCATTGTTGGATCAGTTAAGACTGAGATAAATGGAATTTTGTTATCAGCTAATAATTTGACAGCAAGTGAGGTTTTTGACATTTGCATTAGTGAAAAAAGTCCTTCCTGCATTCTAGCACCACCACTTGCAGAAAAGCAAACAAGGGGGTGTTTATTCTCAATAGCAATATTTGCAGCTCTCACAAATTTTTCACCAACAACTGATCCCATTGATCCACCCATAAAACTAAAATCAAAAACTGCCACGACAATTGGCATACCTTTTAATAACCCCGTTTTAACAACTAATGCATCTTTTTCCTTGGTCTTTTTTTGGGCATCATGATAACGATCTTTGTATTTTTTTTGATCTTTAAACTGAAGGGGGTCTACTGACTGAATATTAGCAGCTATCTCAAGTTGCTGCTCAATATCGAGAAATCCCTCTATGCGTTTTCTTGCGGAAATTCTTAAATGATGGTCGCATTTTGGACAAACATAATGAAGACGCTCAAGCTCTTCTTGATAAAGAACTCGGTTGCACTCTGGGCATTTACTCCAAAGACCTTCTGGAATATTTTTTTTAATATTAATGCCAATAGATGGCATAATTTTTTCTAACCA
Source organism: uncultured Candidatus Thioglobus sp. (assembly GCA_905612405.1). Classification (GTDB taxonomy): domain Bacteria; phylum Pseudomonadota; class Gammaproteobacteria; order PS1; family Pseudothioglobaceae; genus Pseudothioglobus. The sequence continues at coordinate 731 of CAJQRX010000055.1, read as the reverse complement.
GCTCATAGTATTTGTAAATTAATTAATTGCATTTGAAATTTCCTTTGCAAGGTTGCCAACTTTCGTAATCATTGTATCTTTGTCACTCGACAATTCTTCAATAATAGAAACTAACGCACTCCCAACAATTACTGCATCTGCTTTCTCGCCAACTTGTTGCGCAATTTCAGCGTTACTTATTCCAAAACCTACTCCCAATGGTAATTTAAAATACTTTCGCATTCTTTCCAAGTGATGGTTAACTGATTTGATATCTAGATTTCCTGCGCCTGTTACGCCCTTCAATGAAACAAAGTATATATAGCCAGTTGCCATTTCTGCAATGTATTGTAATCGTTCATCAGTAGTTGTAGGAGCAACCAAAAAGATAAGATCAACCTCTAGTTTATCAAGTTCTTTCTTAAGATCATGGACCTCTTCTGGAGGCATATCAACAACCAATATTCCGTCTACTCCTGCTTCATGAGCTCTAACTGCAAATTCTTTATAGCCAAAAACTTCAATTGGATTTGTATATCCCATTAAGACAATACCAGTAGATTGGTTATGCTCTCTAAACCTTTCAACTATTGCAAAAACATCATGTAAATTAACACCGTCTGCAACAGCCCTCTCATGTGATTTTGCAATTACTGGTCCATCAGCCATAGGATCTGAAAAAGGCATTCCCAGCTCTATAATATCTGCACCACTATCTGCCAAAGTAAAAACTAGCGCCTCTGAGTTATCTA
>CAJQRX010000054.1 GCA_905612405.1 uncultured Candidatus Thioglobus sp. | reverse complement strand
GTAAAAATATCACTATATTTAATGGTGATGGTTTTGATTACAACGTAACAGTTCAAAGGTTAGAAAAAATAACCAACCTTAATATTATTTCAAAGTTAAAAAATGATTCTGAGTCCAAGCTAAATTTAACACTAGCTCAGGGAATTGCTAAAGGTGAAAAAATGGATTTTTTAATCCAAAAAGCCGTAGAATTAGGTGTATCAAGTATTATTCCAATGCAACTAGAGCGGTGCGTAGTTAGACTAAAAGATGATCGAGCTCAAAAAAAAATAGAGCATTGGCAAAAGATAGCAAACCATGCATGTGAGCAATCAGGACGAGCCGTAATTGTAAATATCTGTCCACCTACTTTACTCAGTGACTTGCTTAGTGATCAAAATCATAATGGCTTTGTTTTGCACCATCGTGCAAATTTAAGCCTTACTCAAATGACTGAATATTCAAGTGCAACAATCCTCATTGGACCGGAAGGAGGATTAACTGATCAAGAGGTTGTTGATTCAATGGATGCTGGATTTAAGTCACTGTTAGTAGGTAAACGAGTTTTAAGGACCGAAACTGCATCACTAGTTGCAATTGCTAATATGCAGCTTTTATGGGGTAGCTGATAATATTTTTTTAAGATTCCCTTGTTTAATCAATATCACCAAGGTCATTGCTGAGCTCTCTAGCTCGGTCATAAGCAGCTCTTGTAGCTGCTGCAACTATGCCTTCGAAGTTTTGATCTTGAAAGCTTTCAATAGCTGCTTGAGTGGTTCCATTAGGAGAAGTAACTTCTGACCTAAGTATTTTTGGGTCTTTACCACTCTTGGTTGCCATTAAGCTCGCACCAAAACTGGTTTGAATGCTCAAAGAGTTTGCTGTTTTTTCATCCAAACCAAGGGCGATGGCTGCTTGCGTAATTGACTGCATTAATAGAAAAAAATATGCAGGACCACTTCCAGATATGGCGGTAATTGCGTCTATTAGTTTCTCTTCGTCTACCCAAAAACATTCACCTACAGAAGACAAGATAGAGGTTACTAATTCTTTTTGTTGACTATTAACTAACTCATTTGCAAAAAGCCCTGTAACGCCACTTTGAAAAAGTGCAGGAGTATTAGGCATTGTTCTTACGAGGGCAAAATTACCGCCCAACCAGCGATTAATATCATTACCTCTAATTCCAGCTACGATAGAGACAAAAAAGTGGTTTGGCTTAACTTTATTTTTTAATTCAAGGCAAACCATCGACAGTACTTGAGGCTTCACTGCAAAAATAACAATATCACTATTGTCTAGTAAAGAGACATTATCAGAGTATGTTGTGATATTAAGTTCAGATTGACGCTTAATAAGAAGCTCATCATTAGAGTCACTTACATTTATATTTTTAGCATTAAAGCCATCACTGAGGAGGCCTTTAATAAGCGCATAAGCCATATTTCCGGCTCCAATAAATCCAATGACTGTTTTGTTTTCCATATAAAATATATTAGTTATAAATGCTTAACTCAATTCTACCAAACTCGCAATAAATAAATAACATTAATGAAAAAATTTCAGCCAAAACTAATATTGATCGATGTTGATGGAACTCTAGTAGACAGTGTCCCTGACCTTACTTACTGTGTTGACGAGATGATGATTCAGCTTGGTATGCCAACAAGAGGAGAGTCAAGTGTTAGGCATTGGGTTGGAAATGGTGTTCCCAGGTTAGTAGAGCGAGCTCTGACTGGAGATCTCGATCTCAAGCCAAGCCAAGAAGTGTTTGACACTGCGTATCCAATTTTCTTAAACCTTTATGCTAACAATTCAGCAGTAAGGTCGAGCTTATATGATGGAGTCAAGGAAGGATTAGATTATTTACAATCTAAGAACTACCTTTTAGGCTGCGTAACTAATAAAGCGGAGCAGTTTACTCATCCATTACTAAAATCATTAAATATCTATGACTACTTCAAAATAGTCATTTCTGGTGACACTCTGGAAAAGAGAAAACCAGACCCTTTACCCCTCCTTCATGGCGCTAAATTTTTTAATATAGATCCAAAAGAATGCCTTATGTTGGGAGACTCTGTAAGCGATGTTAAGGCTGCAAGAGCAGCTGGATTTGATATAATTTGTATGTCATATGGCTACAATCATGGGAATAATATATTAGATGAAAATCCTGATTATGTAATCGACTCTATGACCCAGTTACGAGAGTGCCTTTAATGAATATTGATAGCAATCATATCTGGCATCCTTATGCTACGATACCAAATAAAGTACCTACTTATCTAGTTGATACTGCAGATGGAGTGTATCTAAACTTTAAAAATGGAGCTCGTGTTATCGATGGTATGAGCTCTTGGTGGTCAATGATTCATGGCTACAATAATCCTTTTATTAATAGGGCAATGAAGGCTCAGATAGATGCAGTATCGCATGTAATGTTTGGTGGGCTTACTCACCAACCTGCGATTGATTTATGTGAAAAACTAATAAAAATAACCCCTCAAGGGCTTGATAAAGTTTTTTTTGCCGACTCTGGCTCTGTTTCTGTAGAAGTTTCTCTGAAGATGGCTTTGCAGTATTGGCAAAATAAAGGCAAAAAAGAAAAGTCACATTTTATTACTCCCAGAGGTGGTTACCACGGCGATACATTTGGAGCTATGAGTGTTTGTGATCCAAATAATGGTATGCATCATTTGTTTAGTGGTGTACTTCCAAAACATTACTTTGTCACTCAGCCCAAATCAGGTAGAAGTGATGAAGCTCTTTTAGATTTAGAGTCAAGGCTTAAAAAAAGTCATAATAATATTGCAGCAATTATTCTTGAACCTATTGTTCAAGGGGCTGGTGGAATGAACATTTATGATGCTGATTATCTCAAAGGCGTTAGATCTCTATGTGATACTTATGAAGTATTATTGATCGTGGACGAAATAGCGACAGGTTTTGGCCGAACAGGTGAGCTCTTTGGTTGCAATCATGCAGATATTTCTCCTGATATTCTATGCATAGGAAAGGCTTTAACGGGAGGCTATATGACTATGGCAGCTGCAATAACTACCGAAAAAGTCTCAAGTACAGTGGGAGTGTTGATGCATGGACCTACTTTTATGGCAAATCCTTTATCTTGTTCAGCGGCGAATGCTAGTATTGATTTACTTCTAAGTAGTAACTGGAAAAAAAGAATTGCAGAGATTCAAAACGTTCTTTCAGCTCAATTACTTACTTTAAAAAAACATAAGTCTGTATTTGACGTTAGAGTAATTGGCGCAATAGGTGTTGTAGAGTTTAAAGAGCCTCTTGATATGAAAAGAACCCAGGAGCAGTTAATTGACTGTGGAATTTGGCTTAGACCTTATGGAAAATTACTCTATACGATGCCACCTTTCATAATAACCGATCAAGAGTTACTAAAAATTACTGATGCAATGAAAGGTGTGGCTGAAAATCTTTAGGAATTTTGTTTATTGGCTATTCAATCGGATCAATATCAATAAACCACCGAACTGATGAGCTTACTTTGATTGTTTCAATATGCTTATAAAACGTTTTAATTAATCTATGTAGCTGACTTCTATCTCTAGATTGTAAATATAAATTGAAGTAGTAATAGTTTGACTTCTTCTCAATTACCCCAGGAACAGGCCCCCAAATTTCAATTGGCTCTATATCAATATTACTAATTAATTGAGCCACTTCAGTTAAAAATTTTTCAGCTTCATTTTTGTTTTTAGCATTTGCGCAAATTAATGCTTGATGAGCATATGGTGGAAGTTGCGCTTCCTCTCGTTCCAGTAATAAGGTTTTTGCATACTCAATATATTGTGAATCTCTTACAAACTTAAAAATAGGATGATGGGGATAGCGAGTTTGGATATTAACTTCCCCTCTATACTCGCTTCTTCCACACCTACCTGAAACTTGAATAAGTAATTGTGCTAGTTGCTCTGTCGCCCGATAGTCTAGTGACATGAGTCCAACATCTACATCTAAAATACCAACAAATGCTAAATTAGAGAAGTCATGACCCTTTGCTAGCATTTGAGTGCCAACGATAATACAAGGTGCCCCAGAGTTTATTTTCTCTAAGTGCGTTGTAAATGCTTTTTTCTTGCGTGTTGTATCTCTATCAATCCTAATTACATCAGAGTTAGGAAAATACGACTCAAGATTTTCTTCTAACCTTTCTGTTCCATAACCTAGTATCTTAAGGTTTTGGCTATTGCAAGTGGGACAAGAGGATTCTGGTGACTTTTCAAGACCACAATGATGACACTTTAGTCGATTAATATTACGATGATAAACAAGCTTTGAATCACAATTGGTGCACTCAGATTGCCAGTCACATTCAGTGCAATAATAAATTGGCGCATAGCCCCGACGATTAATAAAGAGCATGACCTGTTTATCTTCTTCTAAGTATTTTTTTATTTTAGAAACTAGAGGTATTGATAGAGCTTCTGAAGGCTGGCTCCTCATATCAATCAAGTTAACAATTGGCATAATCGCTTCACCAGGACGAGTATTTAAAGTAAGGCGTGTTAGTTTTTTGTCTGCAACATTTTTTAAGGTCTCAAGTGAAGGTGTTGCAGTTCCTAAAACCAGAGGAATATTTGCAAATTTGGCGCGCATAAAGCTAAGATCTCGAGCAGAATAGCGGAAGCTTGATTGCTGTTTAAAAGAGCCATCATGCTCCTCATCGACTATAACTAATCCGAGTTTAGGGATTGGGGTGAAGATAGCAGAACGAGTTCCTAAAATAACTTTTGCTTCACCACTTTTAGCCAATAGATAGGCATCTTGTTTTTGAGTTTCATTTAGTTGGGAGTGCACAGCAACAACTCTTTCTTTTATTCTTTCTTCAAAGCGCGCAATCATTTGAGGTGTTAATCCAATTTCAGGAACTAGAACAAGAACCTGCTTTCCATCCTTTAGTAGTTTTTCAGTAAGATTGAGATAAACTTCAGTTTTTCCACTTCCTGTGACTCCTTGAAGGAGAAATCCATGAAAGCTATCTTCATATTTAAGAACTTCATTAACTGCACTTTGCTGTTCAGGTGTTGGCTTAAAAATACTTGGTGAAGCTGCATTATTTATTTCAGTTGGTTTCTTAATAATTGCAGGCTTTCCTATTCTCAGATTTTTTGGAAGTGCATTGGTAAGAACTTCACCAATTGGATGATGGTAATAGTTGGCTGACCAGAATAAAAAATCAAGAATTTCTTTGGATAATAATACTTCAGTATCAATTACTTCTTCGACAGTCCGCAGCTTATCAAATTCACTTTTATCTTTTAGAGAAAGGACAATACCTATAACTTTTTTTGGCCCAAATGGAATTTTGACCCTGGCTCCTATATTCACCTTTTGGTTACAAATGTAATCAAATGTGTTGTGTAAGGGGACTGGAATGGCAACTTCTATGATTTGACTCAAAGTAAAATGTTTTAGGGATAAAATAAGTATTTTATCAACATAAATTAGCCATGGTAGTTATTCAAAACATCATTAATGATATAAATATAGATGAAGACAAGCTAGGGCTGGCTTGTCAAAAATTTATGAGCGAAACGGGGATTAAAGAAAGTGAGTTACTAATTCGTATAGTTTCTCCTATTGAGATTCAAGTTCTCAATAAAGAGTACCGAGATAAAAATCAAGTTACTAATGTGTTATCTTTTCAAAGTGATATTCCTGAGGAAATTGGAGAATCAATATTAGGGGATGTTGTTATTTGTGCTGACGTCGTTAGAGAAGAGGCGCTAGTTGGAGATAAAACATTTTCAGATCATTTGACCCATATGGCTATACATGGGATTCTTCACTTGGTAGGCCATGACCATGCAGATCTTGACTCTGCGAATAAAATGGAGTCAATTGAAATTGATTTTCTAAAGACTCTAGGGATTAGTAACCCATACCATTAGGAAAAACTAAGTATTAATTAGAAGTTCTGCGAGCTTTTTGATGCTTTCTTCTTGCTGATTACTTTTTCTATAGATAACCCCAATATCTCGTTTTGCTTTGGTTGAATTCATATCAATGGATATATTGGGATAATGATTAAGTATGCCAAAATCGATCGCCATTTTGGGTAGAAAACTCACGCCAATATCAGTATCTACCATAGCAACAAGTGTTGAAATGCTGGTACAAGAAAAGCCAGATATATGTTGACTTGAAATTTTATTATTTTGTAATATATGTGACCTCAAGCAGTGACCTTGCTCGAGCATTAGTAGTGACCCATTATCAATTACTTTAGTTTTGCGTTTTTTATGTTGAATAAAATAAATCGGGTCCGAAAAGACTTGAAAACTTTCAATAAAGTTGGGCAACTCATATGGAAAAGCAAATATGGCAAAGTCAATCTTAGCTTGGTCTAGTTGTTTAAGTAAATTTTCACTTGTGTCTTCCTTAAAAGAAACTTTAAGTTTTGGATAAAGCTTGTTTAATTTTAATAAGAAATTTGGCAGAATATAGGTAGAAATAGTAGGAATTACGCCTATGGTAACTTCAGAATCAAAAAAATCTAACTTTGAAGTGCTTAGTAAAACATTAATCTCAGCCATAACTAATAAGGCCTGTTTAACAACTCGATTTCCAGTAGCTGTAAAGTGAACATTCTTGTTATCTCTCTCAACAAGCAGAACTCCTAAGTCGCTTTCAAGTTTTGATATTCCTGCACTAAATGTGGAGGCGCTAACAAAGCAATCTTTTGCAGCTTTAGAAAAGTGATTAGTATTTTTTAGTGCAACTAAATACTGTAAGTTTTTTAGTGAGGGGGTCATTTTTATATTCGTTTTGTTAGGATATTATATACAGTTTTATTCGATTTATTTATATATAAAGGACTGGTATGATGACAATTCGTTTAACCAATCGGAGAAAGTTATGTCATTAAGCGGAAGTAAAACAGAACAAAGTTTAAAGGATGCATTTGCTGGTGAGTCTCAAGCAAATAGACGGTATTTATATTTTGCAAACCAATGTGATATTCTTGGTGAGCCAGATATGGCTACGTTATTTAGATCTACTGCCGAAGGTGAAACTGGCCATGCACATGGTCATATGGAACATCTTATTGAAGGTGGTGTTGGTGATCCAGGTACAGATATGCCTGCTAAGGAAGTAAAAGAGATGCTTCAAAGTGCTGTTCATGGGGAAACTCATGAATACACTGATATGTATCCAGGTATGGCAAAAACAGCAAGAGAAGAAGGTTTTGATGAAATTGCTGAATGGTTTGAGACTTTAGCTAAAGCTGAACGTTCTCATGCAAACCGTTACCAAAAAGCACTAGATAGCTTATAAAAACTTCGTTGCCATAGGCTTTGCTTGTGGCAACAAATCCTAGGTATATATGTCTAAATTTAAAGAAGGTAATTTGGAGGCACCAACTCGTCATCCTCTAAATTGGCAAGATGAAGATTTTTATAATGAAGAGTCTCTAAATACAGAACTAGAAAGAGTATTTGATATCTGTCATGGTTGCAGACGATGTGTGAGCCTTTGCAAGTCTTTTCCAACACTCTTTGATTTGATTGATGAATCTCAAACATTTGAGGTTGATGGTGTTGATAAAGCAGACTATAAGAAAGTGGTAGACCAATGCTATTTGTGTGATCTATGTTTCGTCGCAAAATGTCCTTATGTCCCGCCACATGACTTCAATGTTGATTTCCCGCATTTAATGCTTCGCGCAAAAGCAATTCAATTTAAAAAGGGCGAAACAAAACTCTCTCATAAGATCTTAACGTCACCACAAAAAGTTGGTTCTATTGCATCTTTGCCAGTTATCTCGCCAATTGTTAATTGGTCTAATAGCAATAAAGTAATGAGAAAAGTTACTGAAAAAGTTTTAGGTGTTCATGTTGATGCTGTTGTTCCAAAATATCACACTAAAAAACTTTCTAAAATTTTCGTAGAAGATAATTCTGTAAGCAAATTTAAGGTAGCAATATTTGGAACTTGTTATGGTGAATATAATGATCCTCAAACTGTTATTGATTTAGTTGATGTACTCAGGCATAACAACGTAGAGGTTAAGTTAATTAAAAAAACTCAGTGTTGTGGTATGCCCAAGTTGGAACTTGGAGATCTTGAGGCTGTTGTTAAGTACGCGAGTGAAAATATAACTCCACTTTTGAAGTTAGTTAATGATGGTTATAAATTAATTGCACCAATACCTTCATGTGTCTTAATGTTTAAAAATGAATTGCCAATGATAATTTCTGAGAATGAAGATATTATGGCAATATCTAAAGCATTTTATGACCCCTTTGAATATCTATCTTTTTTAAAAGAAAGTAACCAGTTTGATATTAATTTCAAGCCAATTAATAAAGAAGTGCTTTATCAAATTGCTTGTCATCAACGAGTCCAAAATATTGGTACACATACTAAAAGAATTTTGGGCTTAATTCCAGAGCTAGATGTAAATATTGCAGAAAGATGTTCTGGGCATGATGGTACATATGGAGTCAGAAAAGAAACGCATACTTACTCTGTCCAAATTGGAATGCCAGTTGCTAAAAAAATAACTGATACAACTGATTTGGTTGTTAGTGATTGCGTTATGGCTGGAAACCATGTTGCACATATTGCTACACAAGATATTGAATCCATTCATCCAATCAGCTTGGTGAAAATGGCTTATGATTTATAACAAAAATGAGGTCAATTAAATGCTAACAAGAAAAGACTTATTATCTCTTGAAGAATACGCAGAAAATCGTGCAGCTATTCGTTCAGATACTATTCAAATAAAAAAGCTCCGAGAAGTTAATCTTGGAGAGCATCTAAGGATGTTGTTTGAAAATAAGAAAACAGTTCAGTTTCAGATTCAAGAGATGCTTCGTATAGAGAAAATTTTTGAAGCTGATGGTATTCAAGAAGAGTTGGATGTATATAACTCACTTGTGCCTGAAGGATCAAACTTGAAGGCCACTATGATGATTGAGTATACTAATGTTGTAGAGCGTGCAGTTGCATTATCTAAATTAATAGGTGTTGAAAGAAGTGTCTATTTTCAAGTTGGTAATCATGACAAAGTGTTTGCTATTTGTAATGAAGATATGGATAGAGAAACAGATGTTAAAACCTCAGCTGTTCACTTCATGCGTTTTGAATTTGATCAAAGTATGGTTGTTGATTTTGGCTCAGCAGTCCCAGTTAAGGTTGGTGTCTCCCACCCACATTATAATTATGAAATTACTTTGACTTCGGAAGTGCAAGATGCTCTAAAGAAGGACTTTAACAGCAACTAATTGAGATAATAGAATTTAAACTTCAGTAATTTCACCGAGAGTTTCCATGGCTCGTAAAGAGCCATCTACATAGTACATTTTTAATTTATCTCTTTCCCATGGTGGAATGTTAGACTCTTGCAGTACTTTTTTAAGAGATTGTGAGTGGTTTTTTCCTTTAAGTTTGACTCGTTGCCCTTCTTGACGAAACCGTATTTCAAAATTAGGAATATTTTTTAAGGATTCGTAATAAGGACATGGCAAGTTTGATAATTCAACAGACTCGTCAAAAAAATACAACTCACCATTGTATCGTCTAACTTCATAGTGATGCCATCTCAAGATTAGATTTGCATCAGTTTTTGCACTCAGTGAAGAGATTAGCTCATTTAGAACTTTATTGGAAGGCAATAGAAAACCTAGATGAGAAATAAAATAACGAAGCACATTAGCAACTCTTCGTTTTGGCAATTGAATTAATGGGCTAACTTGAATCTTGTTATTTATCAATAATTCAAAATTTACAATATCAAGTTCAGCTAAGTCTTGCATAAGCTTGAGTGCTTCTGCTTGATGCGAAGCGCTCCTTGATATATTTTTAATAAGCCCGTTAAACGAACTTGAAAGCTTTGGTAGAAATTCAATTCGTAATAGGTTTCTTTTGAAATTAGTGTCTAGGTTGCTATCGTCTTCTACCCATTTCAAATGGTTTTTTAAAGCATAGTCTATAATTTTTTGTTTTGAAATATTCAGAAGTGGGCGATAAAGATTCGAGCCATCAATATTTTTTATTTTTGGCATTGAAGCAAGTCCTGCAACTCCACTTCCCCTAAATAATTGAAGTAAAAATGTTTCAGCTTG
>CAJQRX010000053.1 GCA_905612405.1 uncultured Candidatus Thioglobus sp. | reverse complement strand
TTATCTTGGTGTTGGTGTTACAATCGACCTTAACAAGGCATTTAACTGGATTAGTTTATCTGCTGATCAAGGCTATCGTGATGCTCAACATAATCTGGCTCAAATGTATGAAGCTGGAGAAGGGGTTTCACAGGATTTTAAGAAAGCCTATGAATACTATCTTCTTGCTGCAAGGAGTGGTAATTTAGACTCTCAAATTAAAGTTGCCCAAATGTATCAAAAAGCTATTGGAACTGAGAAAAATCTTGAAAAAAGTGCTTATTGGCTTAAAAAATTTGAAGAATCAAAAGCAAGAAAATAATAAACTCAGTTTGTGCAATCAAATTCTATGAAACATAATAAATCTGACAATATCTATGATGTGATAATTATTGGTGCTGGTCCAGCAGGGCTAAGCTTTGCATGCTCATTGGCTAATCAGAGACAAAGAGTGCTTATAGTTGAAAAATCTCCTCAAATTTCAATTTCAGATCCTAAGCCTGATGGAAGAGAGACTGCTTTAACTCATAATTCATTAAAGATACTTCAAAAACTTGGTGTGTGGGATTTTATTGATCAGGATAAAGTAAGTCCACTTAGAGAGGCAAAAGTTTTTGATGGAGATTCAGAGTCATTATTAAATTTTGAAGCAAATAAAGCCTCAATTGACGCGCTTGGATATCTTGTTCCAAATAATTTAATCAAGCTTGCTCTATACCAAAAAGTATTGAGTGCAGATAATGTAACTATTGTAAATGATTTAGCAGTAGATTCTCTTAGTACAAGCCCTTCTAATGCAGAGGTTACTCTTTCAAATGGTGAAATTATAAATGCAAAACTCATAGTTGCTGCAGATAGTCGTTTTTCAGAAATACGAAGAAAGATGGGTATATCATCGACAATGAAAGATTTTTCTAAAGTAATGATAATTACTAGAGTATCTCATGAAAAATCCCATAATCAAACAGCTCTTGAATGCTTTAATTATGGACACACCCTAGCCCTCTTACCACTAAACGGCAATATATCCTCTGTAGTTCTTACAGTTCCAACTGATGAGGCTGACGAAATGCTTGATATGGATGAAAAGAAATTTTGCGCTCAAGCTAGTGAAGGCTTTAATGGAAGTCTTGGGGAAATGAAACAAATTGGTAAAAGGCATTCTTACCCATTGGTAGGCGTTTATGCTCAAAAATTTAGAGCTACTCGCTTTGCTCTTATTGGCGATGCTGCTGTTGGAATGCATCCTGTTACTGCACATGGCTTTAATTTAGGATTAAGAGGGCAGGATATTCTCTCTCTTGCAATCATTAAAGCTTCTGAAAATGGTAATGATATTGGTTCAGATGCAGTTTTAAGAGAGTTTGAAAATAAACAAATACATTTATCTAGATTGATGTATTTTGGAACTAATGGAGTTGTTTCCTTATTCACGAATGATGATGCAATAGCTAAAAAAGTAAGAAAGTTAGTCTTAAAGTTTGCAGATCGATTTCCTCCAGTCAAATCTCTAATTACAAAGCATCTAACAGAATCAAAAAAAAGTAATTTAATCCCTTTTTGAAGGAAATTATATGACAGGTGATTTAAGCAATCTAAGAAAAGAATATCTTAAAAGTGGTATTGTAAAAGGTGATCTTAAAAGTAATCCAATCGAACAGTTTTCCTTATGGTTTAATCAATCTATTGAAGCTAATATTATTGAGCCTAGCGCAATGAGTCTTGCTACTTCAGATGACTACATAGGTATTAGGACCGTCCTTCTTAAATTTTTTGATGATAAGGGTTTTGTATTTTTTACAAACTATGAGTCTAAAAAATCTAAACAAATCCAAAATAATCCCCAGGCTGCTCTTTTATTTCCATGGCTTGCTCTAGAAAGACAAGTTAAAATTATTGGAAGTGTTGAGAAAATTACGAAGTTAGAGTCTTTAAAATATTTCTCTTCTAGGCCAAAAGACTCTCAAATTGGTGCATGGTCATCGCAACAATCATCAAGAATTTCCTCTAGAACGATTTTAGTGGATCAGTTTGCAGCAATGAAGAAGAAATTTGCTAATGGAGAGATTCCTCTTCCTGAATTTTGGGGAGGCTATCGAGTAGTACCACAAAGTATTGAGTTTTGGCAAGGAAGAGAAAGTAGGCTTCATGATCGCCTCATATATGAGCGCAATGATGTTGGGTGGGATATTACTCGTCTTTCGCCCTGATTAAGTCGATTACTGGCTTAGTTTGAGGGTTTTTCCCTAGCCAAAAAGAAAATGAGAGTGCTGCCTGCTCTACGAGCATTCCAAGGCCATCGCTTACTTTACTAGCAGAGTTTTCATTTGCCCATTTCATGAACGGAGTCTCTCTGCCATACATTAAGTCATAACATAGGGCGCCCTCGACAACACCTTTTGAGATATTAGGGATATTTCCATCAATAGATGCACTGGTCGCATTAATAACTATATCAACTGGCTTGGCTTTAATCTGATCCAATCCAAAGCCACAAACTTTACCATATTGTAAAAACTTGCTTGCAAGCTTTAAAGATTTCTCTTTTGTACGATTTGCTAGTAATATTTTTTCGGGATTGCAATCAAGTATTGGCTTAAGAAGACCTTGTGTCGCGCCACCTGCACCAATAATTAAGATTACTTTTCCTTTTAAAGACTGTTTTAGATTATTTGTAAAATCATTCACCAGTCCATTTCCATCAGTATTTTCACCAATCAAAGTTTTGTCTTCAATTTTTATAGCATTAACTGCTCCAGCAGCCCTTGCATTTGGTGTTAAGTTTTTTGATAGATTATGTGCCTGAATTTTAAATGGCAGAGTAATGTTAAAACCTTGGTCATCAGAGTCAATAAATTTCTTTACTGTATCTTGAAATTCATCGACTGGCGAAAGTATTTTTTCATATGAAATTTCAAGCCCAAACTCCTTAGAAAATTGGGCGTGAATCAATGGAGATATGCTGTGATGAATTGGGTTACCAATTACTGCATATTTATTCATAAACTTTTAAGAAGTTTTTTCATCAGAATTTTCAGATTTATTTACATCAGGCTTAATTGAAGATTGTTTATCAGAATTGTCAGAAGTTTCAGATTTTTTAAGAGTTGCTTTTGTAGGAGTCTTTTTAGCTGGTTTACGAGCTGGTTTTTTACTCGGCTTCGTCACAACATTCTCAGTCGGCTTAGCAACAGCATTCTCAGTTGGTTTAGTTACATCGTTCTCAGTTGGTTTTTGATTTGAGCTTACAGAATGTTTTTGGTTTCTATTTCTATTTTGGTTTCTATTTTTATTGTGGTTTGGATTATTCTGATTAGCCTTATTATTATTAGCTTCATTAGAGCTATTTTTTTGAGTCTCACCAGATCCAGATCCAGTTTTCTGATTTTCTTGAGTATTTTGACTCTGGTTTCGATTTCGATTTTGGTTACGGTTACGATTTTGGTTTCGATTTCGATTTTGATTTCTATTCTGAGGTCTGCTAGTTTTTGACTCAGTATCTGTTTTTTTGTCTGAAGAGAATATTTCAGATAATTTACTCATAAACGAAACTTTCTTTTCAGGCATCTTAGTTGATGGATGATTAGATGATATTGCAGGAATATCAGGCTTATCAATGTAATTAATTACATTTGGATTTTCTTGAGGCTTAGAAACCCCTTGAAAGCTCTTGTGATGAGAGTTTTTATCACCCTTCTGTTTATTCATTGTGAAATGAGGAAAGTGCATGTATTGATTTGGAAGAAGAGTAATTTTAATATTATGTTTATCTTCCATTTCAATTATGTTTTGTCTCTTCTCATTGAGCAAGTAAGTTATTACCTCAACGCAAGATTGAATTGTTATGTCATCTCCATTTTTATTTGAATTTAAGTTGTCTTCGAGCTGACGAATAATTCTTAATGATAATGAAGGAATAGTTGGATTTGTTCCACTTCCATTACAAATTGAACAAGTTTTTCCCGTCGATTCAGCAACAGAGTTCATTAGCCTTTGGCGTGATAGCTCTAAAAGACCAAATCTTGATATTGAGCCTATCTGAACGCGAGCCCTATCATTTGCTGTAGCTTTTTCCATTAACTTCTCAATAGCTGTTCTATTAGATTCTGAGGCCATATCAATAAAGTCAATTACCACTAGGCCACCAATATCTCTTAATTGAAGTTGAAGTGCAATTTCTGATGCAGCGTCTAGGTTTGCTTTATAAGCAGTATCCTCAATACTTGTCCCTTTTGTTGCTCTAGCAGAGTTGATATCTATTGCTGTTAATGCTTCTGTAGGATCAAATACAATAGTTGCACCAGATCTCAAAGCAACTTCTCTATTAAAGACACTCTTAACTTGAGACTCTATACTCATATGAGCAAAAAGAGAGTGCTCCGTAACATCAAAGAATTTAATCTTGTCTAAGTAATGCGGCATTACAAAGCTAATAAAATCTCTTGCCTTTTGATATGTCTCTAAGTCATCAATGATGACGCTATCAGTATCTTCTCTTAAAAAGTCACGTAAAGCTCTTACAGTTATGTCACTTTCTTGATAAATTAAGAAAGGATCATCTTGTTTTTTAGTTGCAGTTTTAATAGATTTCCAGAGCTGAGTTAGGTGGTCTATCTCCCATTGAAGCTCACTAACACCTCTTCCTGCTCCCTCAGTACGAATTATAAGTCCAGAGTGTTTAGGAACATTAAGACTTGGTAATAAGTTTTTTAAATCTTGGCGATCTGAGGCGCCAATTTGCCTTGAGATGCCAGAGCTTTTAGGATTGTTTGGGGTGAGTATCATATAAGCACCCGCTAAATTAATATAGGTACTAAGAGCCGCGCCTTTATTGCCACGCTCCTCTTTTTCAACTTGTATGATAATATCTTGTCCCTCTTTAAGGACATCACTAATAGTTAATTTATCACCTTTAGGCTTAATGCCATCAGAAAAGAAAGGAGAAATCTCTTTAAAGGGTAAAAAACCATGCTTGTCTTTGCCATAGTTAACAAAAGCAGCTTCCAAAGATTGCTCTACTCGAGAAATCTTTGCTTTGTATATGTTGCCCTTAGTCTTTCTATTGAGGCTTGTCTCGATATCAAGACCAGTAAGCTTTTGGTCCTTGACGATTGCAACTCGAATTTCTTCTTTGTGGGTTGCGTTGATTAGAATATGATTCATTATGAAGTCCTATAATATCTGGACTATTGAGCACGTACAAAGCATCAATACTTACGTATTGAATGGGAATAAAGGTTTGATTAATAAAATTCATCAATTACTAAATAAGGTTTTGTATGCGGCTCAAATTAGCCCATAAAAAAATTAGTTCGTTACAATATTTCTATTTTTTAGTTTGAAATAATTGTAAAAAAATTCTTGTTAGTCGAAAAAAAATGATCGACACGTAAATTATACCACATTAAGACTAAGGTGATTTGTTTACTGATTGAGGGTGCGACCACCGTCAACATTAATTATTTGACCTGTTAGGTAGTTAGAGTTTGCTAAAAAGAGAACCGTATCTGCAATGTCCTGAGGAGAGCCTTGTCTTTTAAGAGCGATTCTTTCAAGCATAATACTCTTATCCAGCTCAGAAATTTCTGCGCCTTCTTGTGGCCATAAGATCGAGCCAGGCGAGACTCCGTTAACTCTGATAGAAGGAGCAAGCTCTTTAGCAAGTGTTAGAGTAAGCATTTTTAAACCGGCTTTTGAAATATTGTAGACTGAATGTTTTTTGAGCGGTCGATCTGCATGAATATCAATAATATTTATTATTGACCCTTCACTAGATTTAAGTTTTTTACTTAGTCCTTTTGATAGAAAGAAGGGCGCTTTAAGATTAACATCTAATATGTTATCCCAATTTTCAGAGTCACTTTCATCCACAGATAGTGGGTAGAAAACAGATGCATTGTTGACTAGCAAGTCTATAGTTTCAACTGACTTAACAATTGAATTTATAGAGTCAATGTTGTTGAGATTACCCACTATTACTTTTGCTGATTGTTCTTTTAAAAGATTAAGCTCATCACAAAGTAATTGGGCTTTTT
>CAJQRX010000052.1 GCA_905612405.1 uncultured Candidatus Thioglobus sp. | reverse complement strand
ATTAAAAACGTTTTTCTGGTGAACGAAATACTTTTCATTATCATCTCCAGTAATAAATCCATAACCTTTTGTACCAAATTGGGCAACTATACCCGTCATTTTTTTAGCCATTACATTCTCACTTTTTGCAGACAATACACTGCTTTTTCAACAAAATCTACCCCTTGAAGTAGAAACATTGGCTCATTTTCAATATCACTAATATTTTGAAGTTCTTGACATTGAAACGAGCCACCATAAAGTGAGTCAACCTCAGATTTACTAACTGCAAATGGTGGGTCAACCCGTTGATGTTGAGGATAGTTTAAAGTTAACAATAACACCCTTACATCTTTCAATATTATATCATTTAAATGATTAACATATTTCTGTCTTAACGCCTTATCTAAGGCAATAAGTGATGCCCGATCATAAACTGCTTTAACGTCTTCTAAATACTTTGCTTTTAAAGTGAAGAAATCGCCACAAAATATTTGAATCCCATCACCTTCATAAAGTATTAAATCATCAACCTTAGAAATAGAATATTCTAATTTATTTTCCCTAAAAAACTGCTTAGTAGCAATCTCACTCATTTCTACGCCAACAACTTTAAGGCCTTTTTGTAAAAGGTATAGCATATCAACACTCTTTCCGCATAGTGGGACAAAAATCTTATCACCATCTACTAAATTAAGCTCTGAAAAATACTCAATCAAATTCTGATTAACCTGATCTGCATGCCAACCGATTTTATTGCTCTCCCATCTACTGTGCCAGTCTGTCATGTTTATTCCTTGATATAATAGAGAGTCATATTAGTTAATCATCAAACATTATGACCCATTTTAAAAGTGGCTGGTCAGATTATTTAAGTCCTGAAAAAAACAAGCAATATTTTAAAGCTTTAGATTCTTATCTTAAAACAAAAAAGAATTTAAATATTTATCCATCCCAAGAGTATTGGTTCAAAGCACTGGAATATTCAAGCTTTGACAAAACCAAAGTAATCATACTAGGACAAGATCCTTATCATCGAGAGGGTCAAGCAGAAGGCTTAAGCTTTTCAGTTCCAAAGGGCATTGTTATTCCGCCATCACTTAGAAATATCTTTAAGGAGCTTCAAAGTGATGATGTGCGCTTCTCTAAACCTGAGCATGGAAATTTAGTTTCATGGGCCAATCAAGGTGTTCTTCTTCTTAACAGTGTTCTTACAGTTGAGCAAAATAGCCCTGCTTCTCATGCCAATAAAGGCTGGGAAAACTTTACTGACAAAGTTATTCAAATTTTAAGTAGTAATAAAAATAATTTAGTATTTATTTTATGGGGCACTTACGCAAATAAAAAATCTGAATTAATAGATAGCACCAAACATCTGATACTTAGCGCTCCTCACCCCTCCCCCTTCTCAGCTTATAAAGGCTTCTTTGGCTCAAGGCATTTCTCTAAAACGAATAATTACCTTGAATCAACAAATCAAGAGCCTATTGATTGGAGTATTTCCCAATGAAACTAATGATTGATGATGCCGTATGGGGCTTCAAAGAAATCTTCTCTAGCTTTGGTGAAATTACCACCCTTCCAGGCAGGCTAATTTCCCGAGAGAGTTTATTAGATTGCGAGATACTTATTGTCAGATCAAGGACCAAAGTAAACAAACAACTCCTTGACGGAACTAAAGTCAAATTTGTTGGCTCAACAGTTGCTGGGCTTGATCATATTGATGAAAATTATTTAAATGAAAATGGCATTTCATTTGCATCTGCTCAGGGGTGCAATGCCAATGCAGTAGCAGAGTATGTCATTAGCGCTCTTTCAAATCTAGCTAATGACCATAATTTTGATTTATCAACCAAAACGCTTGGAATAATTGGTGTTGGGAATGTTGGATCAAGGTTAGACTTTAAAGCAAAACAACTCGGGATTACTACTCTTCTTAATGATCCAATTCGTGAGGCCAATGAAGGGAAAAATAAATTTGTTAATCTTGATATAGCCCTCAGTGCTGATATTGTAACTTTCCATACTCCCCTAATATTTTCAGGAACTCACCCTACTCATAACCTTCTTGGAAGTCAAAACTTTAACCTTATTAAAGAAGATACTATTGTAATCAATGCAGCTCGAGGGGGAATAATTGATGAAAACCTTTGGGAGTCAGCTAAAACAAAAGAAAATATAATAGATTGTTGGGAGAATGAGCCTAATATTAATCCCAAACTGCAAAGTAAAGCCTACTGGGCAACACCTCATATTGCTGGGCATTCAATAGATGCAAAATTTATGGGTAGTTTTATGATTTATAAAGAGCTATGTAACTTTACAAAAGTTCCATTTAATAATGATATTGAGATGCTTATTAATCCTGAAATAATAACCATTAACAAAAGCTCACTTCATGAAACCCTTAACTCAATATACTCATTCTTTGATGACCATAAAATTCTTAAAGATCGTTCACAGTTTGAAGATTACAGACGTCGTTATCCTGAGCGCTATGAGTGGAGACATTTTCAAACACTATTTTCTGTTCCAAACAAACAGCAATATTAAGGAGATGATAAATATTTAACCAGCATTAAAAGAGCCATAACTACAATCAAAACTCTGATAATTTTTGGATTAGCTTTTAATAGGTAGTGAGTTCCAAAAAAAGAACCAATTAATTGACCAATCATCATTATTAATCCTATCATAAATGCTATATGGCCAAAACTAAAAAATACAATAAATCCTGCAATATTTGAAGCAAAATTTAGAGGTTTAGCGAGAATTGTAGCTTGAATAATTTCAAGTTTTTTAAGCATGACACCCATCATTACAAAAAAGGAGCCAGCCCCAGGGCCAAACATACCATCATAAAAACCTACTATTGGAACTGCAAATTTATCAAAAGCCTTATTAGACTCTGAATTTTTTGTTATTAATTTAGGTTTTGGAGAAATAATAAAGTATATCGCAATTACAACTAAAACAATGGGTATGACAAAAGAAAGCAACTCAGCATCAATAAACTGCACAATTATCCCACCAATTATTGATCCAATAAAGGATGACAACATTAGGTATTTAATTGTTTCCCAATTAAGTTTTTTCTTTCGAAACAGTAAAAAAGTAGCAATACCAGTCCCCATACTTCCTTGAAATTTATTTGTTCCAAGGACGGAAATTGGTGAAATACCACTTATTAATAATGCAGGAACAGTAAGTAAACCACCACCACCAACAAGTGTATCAAGAAAACCTGCTACCATTGCAACTACAAATAAAAAAGTTAACATTTCATAAGTGTAACCAGCTAAATCCATTGAATTATTTACTCCAAATAGTTGGAAACCAATCTTCTCTTAAACGCTCACCATTTTCTTGATTAATATCTGGAAAGTTAGGTGAAGTTCGACCTTTTCTATGTCGATAAACCACGTCATCTCCGAGTAAGCGAAATGAAAGAGTACGGCTTATATAATCAACCTTATTAGCATTTGCACCATGTATTGTCTTGAAGTTAAAAACAACAACATCACCTGGTTCAGTTTCCCATTGCTTAATTTTAAAATCATTATTATCAGTATTTGGCATATCCATAAAAGCATCATTATCTTCATAAAAGCTCTCGTTATTAGCCCAGCTTGTTGGTCGAATTTCTTTATTTAAATGATGACTTCCTGCTAATGATCTTAATGATACAATCTTCTCTCTTGCCTCAAGAGGCAGCCAAAAACTGACCGTTTGATGTCCTGAAACGCAGTAATAAGGTAGATCTTGGTGCCAAGGAGTAGGAGCTCCTGAGAATGCCTCTTTATAAAAAAAATGATCATGAAAAAATTGCGCTGATTTTGACTCCATTAAGTCTGCAGCAATTGCAGCTAGAGGTGAGTTGAGCACAAAGTCTTTATACTCTGGAATTCGCTGCCAATTACAAAAGTCCTCTAAAAACTTACCTTGAAAATCTGCTCCTTTATGAACCAACGCCCCTTCGCTTGGATTCTTAATATGAAAGTCAGCACCCTTGGCCAAAGTATCAATCCACTCATTAAAAATACCTCGAAGAACAACGACCCCATCATCTTTAAAGTCTTGTATTTCTGATTTAGTAAGAAGCGTTGTCATGAGGGTTGATTAGTAAGTATTGATATTTTATGAGTTCATTTTCCTTAAACCTATGATAATCATTAAAACTTGAAATTTAGAAGATAAATATAATAATTAATACACAGCTATAGAGTTGTCATAAACAACTGTATTATTACTCTAAATTTTTTAACTGCTCAGAATAAATGAAATTTTCTAAAGAAGTCTTTACTATTAAAACTATTCCTAAAGTTGCTTGGAGCTCTGAAGACTCATTTAATCTTAAGCCTAAGCCACTAACTTTTATCTTTTTGGTATTTGGATTATTTTTATTTGGTCTTGGAGAAAGTCTTTTAATAACTAGTGGTGCTGGTGTTGGACCATACACTGTATTAGCTAGTGGGATAACAAATCTCACAGACTGGTCAATTGGCTTTTCTACTTTTGTTATAAGTATTTTTGCATTATTATTGTGGATTCCACTTAAACAAAAGCCCGGAATGGGGACGATACTCAATGTTATTATCATAGCATTAACAATTGAGTTTTCAGTTAAATTCTTACCACAACCTTCAGCTTACCCTTTTCAGGTTTTGCAGGTTATTATTGGTATTCTTGTTACTGGGCTCGGAAGTGGTTTTTATTTGATCTCAAACTTAGGCGCTGGACCAAGGGATGGATTAATGATTGGCTTACAAGAATTAACTAATATGCCAATATTTTCAATTCGAACTACTATTGAAATCAGTGTAATTATTATTGGCTCTCTTTGCTTTCTTCACAACATTGATAAATTATTAGGTGAAGTTGTTGGTCTTGGAACGGCATTGTTTGCACTTGGAATTGGACCATCGGTAGCACTAGGATTAACTCTTGTAGGAAAATTATCAAAGCAAAACTAGTTTGAGGAATTTTTAACTATTTAATTCCAGTAATAATCTTAATAAAGATAAAATCAAAGAATGGATAAAATTCTCATTCAAACAAATGATTTCGACTTAACCACTGAAGTTAAGCTGGCTAAGGCCAATAATTCTAGTATTGGGGCTGTTGTAAGCTTTGTTGGAACAGTGAGAGACCTTCAACCAAAAACACTAAGCTCTATGACTCTTGAGCACTACCCAGGGATGACTGAAAAATCTTTAGAGTTGATTATTGGAAAGGCAAGAGATAAATGGGAAATTGAAAATGTCACTATTATTCACCGCATTGGGACTCTTGATGTCAATGATCAAATAGTTTTAGTTATAACAACTAGTAAGCATCGTCAAGAAGCTTTTAATTCTTGTAATTTCATTATGGACTTCCTTAAAACTGACGCCCCTTTTTGGAAAAAAGAAGTAACAGAAAATAATGAAGAGTGGGTTGAGGCAAGATCCAAAGATGAAAAACAAAAAAAGCGTTGGAAATCTTAAATTTTAAAGTCTTCTGGATTGTTTAAATTAGTTAACAGCTCTAAATGACTTGAGACATTAACTCTTTCAGTTCGTTGCTGACGATACCAGAGAGCCATTTTACGACCCCCTTCTGCTAAAAATTCATCGAGACTTTCATTAAGATTTGACTTCATAAGCGCAAAGGTTGCGTGCATTCTTTCGCCGTCATGAGCAACACAAATATCACACTCACTAGACTCCATTCTCTCAATAAGAGAATCGATTAAGGTCACATCAATCATTGGACTGTCACATGGAAGTACTAACAAATAATTAGAGGTACAGACTTTTAAAGCTTTAGAAATTCCTGCTAGTGGGCCCTGGTATCCCTTTAAATCATCAACAATTACTTTACCATATTTAGAATAATCTTCCAAACTTCTATTTGCACTTATAAATATTTGACTTACCCTATCCTTAGCAACACTAGCTGCATAAGAAATTAACGGAAGATTTCGAAACTCAATGAGCCCCTTATCTTTTCCGCCCATTCTTGAGCCCATACCACCAGCTAAGATGACAGCTGAAATCTCATTTTTTGATATTTTATTCACTTAATGCTTGTGCTTTTTTCAAGTTATTTTTAATTAGAAAATTTACTTACAATTGTATAATATACCGTATGAATATTAAATCCATAACACCTAATGAATAGTCAAAGTACTAACTCAAGCTCAGCAATGTTTAATGATTCACTGATGAGTGCAGATGATGCTTTGTCCTTTCTAATTGACTCTGCTTGTGTTACAGCAAAGACAGAAGCCGTTTCTTTGGATGATTCACTCGGTAGAATTTTAGCAAGTGACATACATTCAACAATCAACGTCCCAGGTTTTGATAATAGCGCAATGGATGGTTACACTATTGCACTTAATGATAACCAAGTTGCTCAGGAAAACCTTTGCTTTGATGTTGTCGATAGAATTGCTGCAGGCTCAACTGGTAAAGACTTAAATAGCGGCAGTGCTGCCAGAATATTTACTGGCGCTCCAATTCCAAAGGGAGCTAATACGGTTGTTATGCAAGAAGAATGTAAGCTCTCTGAGGATAAATCTCAGTTCACAGTTGCAAGAGCTATTAATTTAAATGAAAATATTCGGCCAACTGGAAATGACATCCTCAAAGGTAATGTTATTCTTAGCTCAGGTAAACAAATCAAACCCCAAGATATTTCTTTAGCCGCCTCAGTTGGTGTTGGTGAATTGGTCGTTTTTAAAAAAATTAAAGTAGGTGTTTTTTTTACGGGTGATGAGTTAGTTGAGCCTGGAAATCCTTTGTCACCTGGAAAAATTTACAACTCTAATCGCTATGCTCTTGTAGCTCTCCTCAAACAGGTTGGATGTGATGTAATAAACCTAGGAAATATAAAAGACAAGTTCGATGCAACTTGTGACGCACTAGAGGCGCTTGAGAGTCAGTGTGATTTAATTATGACAACTGGTGGGGTCTCAGTAGGCGAAGAAGATCATGTTAAACCTGCTATTGAAAAACTTGGTGAGTTAAATCTGTGGAAAATTCGAATGAAACCTGGAAAACCTTTGGCTTATGGTAAAGTTAAGCAGACTCCATTTATTGGCCTGCCAGGAAATCCAGTATCAAGCTTCGTAACTTTTTGTATTTTTTCATTGCCATTTATAAAAAAAATGCAAGGAAATAGTAACTATGAATCTAAAATTTTAAAGGTGAAAACTAACTTTGACTGCAAACGTGCTAAGCCTAGGCGTGAGTATGCGCGCGTTCGTATTGATTATTCAACAGAAACCCCTTTAGCAAATCTCTTCCCAAAGCAGGGTTCAGATGTTATGAGTTCAGTTGTTTGGGCTGATGGAATTATTGAGATACCTGAAAACACAACCTTTGAGGCTGGGACTATACTCAACTACTACTCAATGGATGAATTAACAAGATGAGTAAATTAACCCATATCAACGCTAATGGTGAAGCGCAAATGGTAGATGTTTCTGATAAAAATGAGACTGCGCGTGAAGCTAAAGCTTGCGCTCGATTAGTAATGAAAACTGAAACGCTTGACTTAATTGTCTCTGGCTCACATAAAAAAGGTGATGTCCTTGCTGTTGCCAGGGTTGCTGGGATTCAAGCTGCAAAAAAATGCTCAGACCTCATTCCTCTTTGTCATCCACTAATGCTATCAAAAGTGAGCGTAGAACTTACGCCTAATAATGAAAAAAACTGCATTGATATTATTGCTACAGCAAAACTAACTGGCAAGACTGGTGTTGAAATGGAAGCGTTAACTGCTGCAAGTATTGCTGCTCTTACTGTTTATGACATGTGCAAGGCGGTCGATCGTTTCATGCTCATTGAGAATATCCAGCTTTTAGAAAAGAAAGGTGGTAAGTCTGGGCACTGGATATTGCCAAAATGAATAAGCTAATTGACCCTTTTAATAGAGAAATTACTTATTTAAGAGTCTCAGTTACAGATCATTGTAATTATAGATGTCATTATTGTAGAGATGAGGACCACCAAACCCATACTAAAAGATCTCAGGTCCTCTCTTTTGAAGAGACTGCAAAAATTGTTCGTTTATTTTCAGAATTAGGAGTCACAAAGGTACGTCTTACTGGTGGAGAACCTCTCCTTCGAAAAGATATTCTTGATTTAACTAAAATGCTTGGTGAAATTCCTGGTCTTACTGATATTCCACTTTCCACTAACGCGCATCTTTTACCTCCACTAGCTTCCAAGTTAAAGGCAAATGGTGTTAATAGAGCAAATATTTCAATTGATTCTCTTATCCCAGAGCGCTTTAAAGAAATTACAAGGGACGGTGACTTAGCTACAGTAATAAAAGGAATTGATGCAGCAATATCAGCTGGAATGCATCCTATCAAACTTAATATGGTTGTCATGAAAGGTGTTAATGATGATGAAATTGAGTCCATGATAGATTTTGCTATTGGCCGAGGAATTGATATTCGTTTTATTGAAACTATGCCTATTGGGCTTTCTGGTATAGAGGCTGTCGATAGACATTACAGTGAAAAAGATATTCTTGAAAGAGTCTTTAAAAGGTTTGGAAGTCAACTTGAATCAAAGAAAGCTCATCAGACTGATGGACCGGCAAAAGCTCTTCATATTAACGGTACCAACACAAGTGTTGCAACAATATCAGCTGTTTCTAATAATTTTTGTAGTAGCTGCAACCGTGTAAGATTAACAGCTAAAGGTGAATTAATTTTATGCCTTGGTCAAAAAGACTCCGTATCACTTCGTGATGCCCTTAGATCAGGAATGACTGACATAGAAATCAAACAATTAATCCTTGATGCCATTACAAAAAAACCAGAAAAACATTTCTTTGACTCCGTAATTGACAATATTAGTAGCAGTCAAATGGTGGAGATTGGTGGATGAAAATTATTTACTTTGCCTCACTTAAGGAAAATTTAAAAACAAGTCATGACTTGATGTACTTTGACGCGCCAGTTTCAATAGCTTTAATCAAACAAAAACTTATTGAGAAACATGGGAGTAAACACTTTCCAAATAATATCTTATGCGCTGTTAATCAAGAAATGGCTGCAGCAGATACGATTGTTCAAGAAGATGATGAGGTGGCTTTTTTCCCACCCGTTACTGGAGGTTAGTAAATTATATGACTGATTCTAAAATTAAAATTGGATTCCTTACTATTTCAGATAGAGCAGCGCGAGGAATCTATGAAGATATTAGTGGACCTGCAATGCAGGAATGGATATCAAAAGCAGTAACTAGCCCATACGAGATAGTTTCAAAAATAATTGAAGATGAGCAGCCTTTAATAGAAAAAACTCTCAAAGAGATGAGTGACAACCATGGTTGTAATTTAATCCTTACAACAGGTGGAACGGGTCCAACTACTCGAGATGTAACGCCTGAGGCTACTAAAGAAGTTTGTGAAAGGATCTTTGATGGATTTGCAGAGCAAATGAGAATTGTTTCACTTAGGACGGTTCCTACAGCAATTCTTTCACGTCAAATCGCAGGCACTCGAGGTAATAGCTTAATTATCAATCTTCCTGGCAAGCCAGTAGCAATTTCTGTATGTCTTGGAGCAGTTTTTTTAGCTGTACCAAAATGCCTTGAGCTACTTGATGAGTCCATCATAACAATCGATAAAAATTATGTCTCTCAAGTGTTTGAGTAAACTTATTTAATGATCAATACAAGAGATTCAGCACTTGATTTAATACGCGGCATTGCAATCATTATGATGATTGTTTTTCACTTTATTTATGATCTTAATTATTTTAATTTTTCTGATATTCCAATATTTACTCATTGGGCTGGAATAGCATGGCGCCACTTAATTGTATTTCTTTTTTTAAGTGCTGTTGGAATTAGCTTGGTTATTGCTCATAACAAAGGCATTAAGTTTAAAAAGTATTTTAAACGCTTAATGTATTTAGGTATTGCAGCTTTAATTGTTTCAGCTGGAACTTATCTTATGGATTCTAATACATGGGTCTATTTTGGAATTCTTCATTTAATCTGGGTTTCTTCTTTAATAGCAATATTTTTTGTCAGTCGCCCTATAATTTCAATACTGATTGCTGCGTTAATTCTAATTGGTTTTATTTTTGATCAGCCTAGCCTTAGTTTTATTACTTATTTTTTTAAACCATACTTACCGTCTTCTACTGTTGATATTTACCCACTATTCCCATATTTATCCTTTGTTTTTATTGGGATTTTTCTAGGACACTATCCTTATTATCAGAAAATATTTACATTTCGATTAAATTGGCTTGAGGTAATAGGAAAGCATGCACTAATTATCTATCTAACACACCAGATAGTTTTGTTTAGTGCTGTTAACTTGGCATACAACCTATTAAATTAATAGGCTAAGGTTTTTTCTTATTATTTTGAATAGATTTTGTAAGTTTTGTTGACACTGCAACTGGTTCTTGATTTGCATAGTCTTCATGATTCTTAGCAACTGACTCCAAATCATATAAGTAATTAACCATCACTCCCCAAGAATCATCTAGAGCAATCTGATTAATATTTGCTTCTGCATGAATTTTATAAAGAGACGCCCCGTTACCAAGATGAAAGTGAGCAACAGGGTTACTGGCTTGGCCATTTGTACGTTTAATTTGAGTTAAGTAATAATAAGTTAGTCGATTCAAAACTAAAGGATTTGGCTTAGTATTTTTACAGCACTCGCTGATATCATTAATTATATTTTCAGGCAGATCTTTATCTTCTAATAAATTCATTTTATTAGACCATTTTTTTAGCCCAGGAACAGGTGAGAGCGTGACAAAATGCTTGATTTGTTTAAATTCCTTCTCAATTTCAGTGACTACTTGTTTAATCAAAAAACTCCCAAATGAAACACTCTTCAGCCCCATCTGGCAATTAGATATTGAATAAAAGACTGCTGTTGTAGCTCTTAAAGGATCAATTGGTTTAACACTTGTATCAAGTATTGGCATAATTGAATTTGGAGTATCATCCATCAATGCAACCTCAATAAAAATGAGGGGCTCATCTGGAAGCGCAGGATGAAAAAATGCATACAACCTTCTATCATCTGCAGCTACTCTATTTTGTAAATCTTCCCAATCTGAAATATGATGAACAGCCTCATATTGCATAATTTTTTCCAACACTTTAGCACTTGTTGACCAATCAATACGCTCCAGTCTTAAAAATCCTCTATTAAACCAAGATTTAAATAAATGAACAAAATCAGAATCAAGTGATTTAAGCTCAGGAGATTCTTTAATGGATTCTAACAATGACTCCCTCATTTTTAAAAGTACTGAAGTTCCATTTGGGACTTCATTTAATCTTCTAAGAAGCTCGTGACTCTTTGGCTCAATTAATTGATGAAGCTTTCTAAGTTGCCTTTCATCATTAATATTTAACTCATTGAGAGCTTTTTTAAGAA
The DNA here is from genome assembly GCA_905612405.1 of uncultured Candidatus Thioglobus sp. Lineage (GTDB taxonomy): Bacteria > Pseudomonadota > Gammaproteobacteria > PS1 > Pseudothioglobaceae > Pseudothioglobus. Next base: position 26,879 of record CAJQRX010000052.1, on the reverse strand, counting down.
TAGAACGATCAATACTAAACTGATTAAGTAATTGAATGAAAAATGATTTTTTTTGCTCTTCTGAAAGATTACTAAAATCTTCTAAAATTATTTTTGCAAGAGAAAATAAAGTTGCCTCACCATTTTTACTTACTAGCTGACTACAGAGCTTGATTAAACTTTCAGGATTGGATACTTTCTTATTTGAGCGTCCCATACGGATGCGTTGAATAAGAGAGTTTAAAAAGTTTTGATGCTGAGTCATGTTTAATAAATAATTTTAATTTAATTTTATACTACTTTTCTTTATGACTCTTTAGAAGGAATTAGTTTAAAACAATAAAAAAAACTGCTTATTAACTATTCAATTGAACTAAATCGAAAAACATTAACAGCGATATAGTCATTGTATGCTGCGCCTGATTGAAGCCAAGTTTTTCCCTTTAAGGCTGAAATTTTAGGGCTTAAATTATCCTCAAGGTTTAAATATAGGCCATATTTAAAAGTATAGTCTTCTTCAGTTAAAACCAACAAATCACCATTTGAACTAATAAGGCTTTTCTCTGGCATACCCCCTTGCTGAGATACAAATGCAGACTGGCCATACTCATCCATAAGGCTTGATAACTTAGCTTCGAAATATTCCTTACTAATAGGGCTATGTTTATAATAATTCATGTGAAGATCTTCAGCCTCTTCTAGCAAATAACTTCTTAAATCTTCAACTGAAGAGAACGACTCATCTTCAATCCAAAAAATTACAAATGCACCATTTGAACTTCCCAGACCCAATGACTGGTCTTCAACCATCACCAGAGCAGAGCCATCTAGTATCGCCTGCAAAAAATCTTTGTCTAAACTTGTTATCTCTTCATTGAAATGACTTAGATTCATAATTTTTTCATCCTAACGTGATTTGAAAAGAAGTGACTTTATAGTTTGATAATTTGTAGCAATATTTCTTAAAGCTTCTTCTCCTAGTTGATTACTAGTAACACCCTCTTCAATCTCTTTTACTTTGTCAGCATACATTCTTTTTAGTGTATTTGTTGTAGCTAATATTTCGTAAACACTCGGGGAATTCTTTGCTTTCCAGTCATCTGGCAAAATGTAAGGATATTTTGGATCAAAATCTATTAAATTATCGTCTTTTTCAGCAACCATCATTTAGTTAGTGAGATAAACAATTGAGGAAGTCTTTCAGGTAATTTTTGAATATTATCAATTACCATAAAACGATTTTTACCAAAAATTCTCGAAACATATTCATCAGCGTGAGGATCTAAACTAATACAAAAAGTTATAATTCCATGACTTCGCAATTCTTCAACCGCTTTTTTTGCATCCATACGAAGATGCTGTGGGTCATCAACATCAATGTCTGCAGGCTCTCCATCCGTTAAGATCAAAAGAATTTTCTTAGCTGAAGATTGAGTCAATAAATCTACACCAGCATGCCTTATAGCGGCTCCCATTCTGGTTGATAAGCCACCTTTTATTCCTGCCAACCGACCCTTTACTTCATCATTAAAACTATAATGAAATGGCTTAAAGCGATAATACTGAACATCATGTCTTGAATCCGATGCAAATCCTGAAATAGTTAAATTATCTCCAATCTTATCAATTGCCCATGAAAGTAAAGAAGTTGACTCTTTCATTAACTCCAAAATTGTTTTATCACTTCCAATAACCATATCATTGGTAGATTCAGATAAGTCCATTAATAAGTTAACAGAGACATCTCTTATATGCTGAACTTTCTTTACATAAATCCTGTCAGATGGGGTTATGCCAGATCTAATATCTGCTAAAGCTGTTACGCACGCATCAAGATCAAGCTCACTTCCCTCTTGCTGTTTCTTTAGCTTTACGAGACCTTGAGGCTGCATTCGGTCAATCGCATTTTTAAGTTGATTGGCGATAGGTTTGTGAGTTTTTAAAATTTTATTAATTAACTCTGGATCTCCTTTTCTCAAACGTCTTTCATACAGAGTTACCCAGTTTGGTCGATAGAGCTGAAGCTGATAATCCCATTCATTGTAATGAAAAGGCTCACTTACTGGTTCTTTACCCTCAACCTCATTAATACTTACGCCATCAAGCTCATCAGGAAAGTATTCTGACTCTAAAGTCCAAATTTCCTGCGCATCATCACCAGCAGTCTCAACATCAAGCTCATTATACATTTCCATAATGTTGACATCTTTGCGGACCTGTCTTTGACTAACAGGGACATAATCATTGCCCTCTGACAACCAATCAAGCTCTTCATACTCCCAAATATATCTATTATCGTCTCTATATATAATTGGAGTTGAAACTAGAGCAGAAGCACTTATTTTTACATCTGTTTCAGTTTTAAGTAGCTCATAATACTTCATACCTAAGTCATAACTCATTTCTGATGATTCAGGCATTTTGGTTATTTCTTTAATAAATAACTTAAGAAAATCACGATTAAATGACTGCTTTGCTGTATATTTTTGATCTAATGTAGCTCTTGAAAAGTCAACCAGATCAACTATAAAAGGGTTTAAATCTTTTAAGTCCTCATCATCAGGATGAAGTGCAATCCAAGTTTTTTTCATACCTGGAAATTTTTTTAAAGTATTTAACTCAACTCTTAAGTCTTCTATTAAAGAAATGCATGCAACTTGCAAAGGATTTAAGTCATCCCCTTTAAAAGCAACTCTAGTTTCCATAATATGAGCTGCGGCATGAGCACATACCGCCCTATAACAATCAATACCAGGAACAATTCTTCCAGAAGCATGCTTATAGTCATCATAAGCATCTGGAATATGCATAACTCCATACTCAATATAAGGCCTAAGACCTTTCTTAGTCTCATAGTCACCTGAAGTAGGTCGTAGAAAAAAATCACGATTATAAAATGCTCTAAGATAAAACTGCAATTTTCTTTGATTATCAATAAATAATGTTCCTCGCCTCTCTTGCTCAAGTATTTTTATTGATTCTGCACTACTTAATTCAAAATAGGCGATTTGAGCTTTAAAATCTCGTTTGAATGATTCAGCTCCATAAAGAACCCATCTTCTTAGGCCGCCAAGAGTAAGCTTACTAGTCAACTGATCAATATTATTTAGCATTGGCCTCATGCCTCTAGGAGCTAGAGCTATCATTCGCTCCATTAGCCTAAGGTAGCCTTTAAACAAATCAAAGTCACTCATCCGCCTTGCAACATTTGGAAGGCTTGCAATCATTAATACCAAAATAGAAGAGGACGTTTGTGAAGACATTTTCATAATTGAAAATACAATCTCTCCAATTATGGACTCACCAACCTCCCTAACGACCATAGGCGTCTCTTCCAAGAAAGATATAACCATATCTTCACCTTTACCCATTGCATGAAGCGCACCAGCACCATCTAGATAGATTTTAAGTCCATTTGGGGACATTACCTTAGAAGCTTCAACAAAGCTCCCTGCAAGCGCATCATGAAGAATGTTAGAGGAATCTTGAAACTTTTGTTCAAAATCCGAAAGTTGAACCGCACTCATTACTAATCCTTAATCAAAAAAAGTATCAATAGCAGCATTAAGAGTATCGACAATATCTAAGTCATCGGTAATAGGATTAACCATTGCAATTTTACAGGCAGACTTTTCATTAACCTTATTAGCAATTAATTGTCCTGCATAGATACATAATCTAGTTGATATTCCCTCATCCAGCCCATGACCAACAAGGTTTCTAGCTCTTTGAGCAATTTGCACGAGTTTCAATGCTATTTTTGGATCAACGCCAGATTCTTTTGAAATAATATGTGCCTCAGTTTTTTCATCTGGATATTGAAAGTTAAAACCACAAAATCTTTGCTTAGTAGACTGCTTTAGATCTTTCATTAAATTTTGATAGCCAGGGTTATAAGATATAACCAATTGAAAGTCAGGATGCGCTTCAATCAACTCACCTTTCTTATCGAGCGGTAAAGTACGGCGATAATCTGTTAGAGGATGAATCACAACAGTTGTATCTTGCCTAGCCTCTACAACCTCATCTAGATAACAAATACCGCCATATCGAGCAGCCATTGCAAGTGGGCCATCTTTCCAAATTGTACCTTCCTTATCAAGAAGAAATCTACCTACTAAATCACTTGCTGACATATCTTCGTTGCAAGCAACTGTAATTAAAGGCTTACCTAGTTTATACGCCATATATTCTACAAACCTAGACTTGCCACACCCAGTTGGGCCTTTCAACATTACCGGCATACGATTCATATATGCAGCGGTATACATATCTATTTCATCATTTTGAGGCTGGTAAAAAGGTTCTTTTGCAATTTTGTATTGATCTAATTCATTCATTTTTATATCCTATTCAAAAAAAACCCCTGCACTTAGACAGGGGTTTATCCAATCAAGCTTGCCTAATTTTACTTGATTATTTAAATCCTTTGCCTCTGTAAATGACCATTGAAGCGCCCTGTGATTGAGCATAATTATCATAACCAATTAATCGAACATGGTTGTCTGGGTTAGCATCATGACATTCCTTACATTCAGCAAGAATTGCATCAACATCTGTTTCACCAAATAAAGGAAGTTTCCACATATACCAGTAATTTTCCATAGCATTTTCAACTTCAGTATGCTCTACACCAGGGTTATAACCCTGATCAACAATATACTGTACTTGTTGACGAATTTGCTTGTCACTCATTGCCGGTAAATATGAAAATGTTTCAAATTTTCTGCTTGAATTATCGCCAAGGCGTGATGGGTAATCTTGTACTTTGCTCATAATATTTTCCTTATATTAGTTCTTATAGTAATAAAAATTAATTGATACATTACTTGTGCACTATGTCCAGTTTATCAACTGTATCAAACTCAAATTTAATCTCTTTCCATGTCTCCATCGCAATCTTAAGCTCAGGTGAGTGCTTTGCTGCACTAGTAAGAATCTCTTTAGACTCCTTTTCTAAGTCTTTTCCAGCATTCCTTGCTTCAACACATGCCTCAACAGCAACTCGATTCGCAGCAGCACCTGCCGCATTTCCCCATGGATGACCTAATGTTCCACCACCAAATTGAAGAACTGAATCGTCACCAAATATATTTACAAGGGCTGGCATATGCCACACATGAATTCCACCTGAAGCAACAGGGAGCATTCCTGGCATTGAACCAAAGTCCTGATCAAAGAAAATACCTCTTGAGCGATCTTCTTTAATAAAGCTATCACGCATGCAATCAATCCAACCTAAAGTTGATTCACGATCTCCCTCAAGTTTTCCTACTACAGTTCCAGAGTGCATATGATCACCTCCAGAAAGGCGTAAACACTTAGCTAGCACTCTAAAGTGAATACCATGATTTGGATTTCTATCTACAACAGCATGCATTGCTCTATGGATATGAAGTAATAAGCCGTTATCACGGCACCAATTTGCAAGACCTGTATTTGCTGTAAAGCCCGCAGTAAAGAAATCATGCATAATAATTGGAGTTCCTAACTCTTTGGCATATTCTGCTCTTTTGTACATCTCTTCAGGAGTAGGAGCTGTCACATTTAAGTAGTGGCCTTTCCTTTCACCTGTTTCTCTTTCAGCCCTTTCAATTGCGTCCTGAACAAAACCGAAGCGGTCTCTCCAGCGCATGAAAGGCTGTGAATTCACATTTTCATCATCTTTTGTAAAGTCTAATCCACCACGCAGTCCTTCGTAACAAGCACGGCCATAATTTTTAGCTGATAAGCCAAGTTTAGGCTTTATAGTACAGCCCAACATTGGTCGGCCATATTTATTCATTTTATCTCTTTCAACCTGGATGCCATTTGGAGGACCACCACACGTCATAACGTAAGCTATTGGAAAACGAATATCTTCTAGTCTAAGTGCTCTTAAAGCCTTAAAACCAAATACATTTCCTACAAGAGAGGTAAGAACATTAACAATGGAGCCCTCTTCAAATAAATCAATTGGATATGCAATAAAAGCATAAATTGCATCATCCGATCCTGGCACATCTTCAATGCGATAAGCACGTCCTTTATAGTGATCAAGATCTGTTAACAGGTCAGTCCACACCGTAGTCCAAGTTCCTGTTGAAGATTCAGCTGCAACAGCAGCTGCAACCTCTTCTCTTGGAACGCCTGGTTGCGGGGTAATTTTAAAGCATGCAAGAATATCAGTATCTTTTGGCTCATACTCGGGCATCCAGTATGTGTCGCGATATTCCTTTACGCCTGCATCGTAACCTTTCTTAGCCATAATCAAACTCCGTTAGATATTAATATAATAAGATCATTATAGTAGGTGAAATAAATAATGTAAAATAATATTTATTTAAATAATCATCAATTTATATTATGATTAATTATACATTAAAACAGCTCTATAGCTACGAAGCAGTCATTAGATTAGGTGGGTTTACAAGTGCAAGCAAAGTACTTCATATCACTCAGCCTGCAGTATATATGCAGATACAACAGCTTCAAGAAAGTATTGGAGCAAAATTATTTGATATTAACGGAAAAAAAATTAGCGCTACATTTATTGGAAGAAAGCTTTATGAAACTGCAGTAAAAACTATTAGTACACTTGAAAATTCAAAACTTGAAATGGATGAAATACTCAGTCCAGATTCTGGCCATCTTCAAATAGCAGTAGCAACTACAGCAAATTCCTTTATTAGCGCCTTACTCGCAAAATTTAAAAAAGAGTTTCCTAAAATGACTTTCTATATCGATGTTACAAATAGGCAATCGCTTCTTAACAACCTAAAAAATACCAATGCTGATCTAGTAATAATGGGAGAACCCCCAAAAAATATTCCATTAGTTTCTCAAGCTTTTATGAAAAATCCTTTAATTGCAATCGCTCACCCTGATAATGAACTGTTAAATAAAAAAAGGGTCACAATTAAAGATTTAGCCAAGGAGACTTTACTTACAAGAGAAGTTGGTTCAGGTACTCGCATAACAATTGAAAAGTTTACAGGTTTAAATTTTAATTCAGATATTCAAATTAACTCGAATGAAGCCATTGTTGAGGCTGTTCAAGCAGGATTGGGAATTGGCTTTGTTTCTATGCACTCTGTAAATCTTCAACTAAAAAATAATATTATTAGGCAGCTAAATGTTGATCCCTTTCCAATTGTAAGGCAGTGGCATATAGTTCATCATGCAGACGCAGAATTATCTCCAATTGCAAGGAGATTTAAACAGTTTGTAATTGAGAATACAAAGGTTAAAAAATTTCTATAAATCTTAACTACGATATTCCGCATTAATCTTGACATAGTCATACGAAAGGTCTGTTGTCCATACACTCTCACTAGTAGGCGCATTGCCCAAATCAATCCTAATTGTTATATCAGACTTTTGCATTTCTGAGCCTCCACTAGCCTCTGTGTAATCTTTACTTATCTCACCAGAAGAGATAATTTGTAAATCATTTAAGAAAATATCAATATTTTCAATAGAGATTCCATCTACTTTTGATCTTCCTACCGCAGCCAAAATCCTACCCCAATTTGCATCACTTGCAAACAATGCAGTTTTAACTAATGGAGAATGAGCAACGGTATAAGCAACTTCCAAGCAATCATCAACTGAAGACAGACCACCGACTTTTATTTCTACAAATTTAGTTGCGCCCTCTCCATCTTTGATAATCTTTTGGGCTAATGTTTTTGTTATTTCATTCAATGCATTTTGAAATTCTTCTTTACAATCATGGAGCTGAACACTAGATTGATTGGTAGCGCTTAAAGTACACGCATCATTTGTTGAAGTATCACCATCAACGGTAATCCGATTGAAAGACTGATTTACAGCAATATCTAAACAATCATGAAGCTCGTCTTTTGATGCCCCAATATCAGTAACAATAAAACTTAGCATAGTTGCCATATCTGGTCGTATCATTCCTGAACCTTTAGCAATGCCTGAGAGGGTGACATTATTACCATTTATAATAAGTGAGATTGAGCAAGATTTTTCAACTAAATCAGTAGTTAATATGCCTATAGATACATCATTCATATTACTTGATGAAAGATTATCAACGAGTTTTTTTGTATTTTTTTCAAAAGGCTCTAGCAGTAATGGTTGTCCAATTACTCCAGTTGAAAATGGCAAAATTTGATCTGACTCAATATCTAATTTTCCTGCGAAAATCTCACATGACTTCAAACAAGCCTCTAAACCTTTTTGCCCAGTTCCTGCATTAGCATTTCCACTATTGATAAGAAGCGCTTTTACATTTGAATTTAAATGATTTTTTGCAACAATAACTGGAGCAGCACAAAAGATATTTTGAGTAAAAACTGCAGCAGTTTGCGTACCTTCAATAAATGAGATAAGTGACAGGTCTAAAGCATTATTTTGCTTTATGCCACTTGAAATTGAAGCGAACTTAACACCTCTTACTTCGAGCAAATCACCAGTCATACAGATAATATTGTGGAAAAAATAATAATTAGTATTTTACCCAATTCGTATATCAGCTAATCAATTTTAAAAATTTATAGGGTGAGGCTTTAGTTGTTATCTCTATCAAGCTTATTAAATAAAAGCATGATGACTGCTCCAAGAAATACCATAATCAGAGCTGGTATCGCAGCCCTTTCGTATAAACCTTCAGCGCTCAACTCATAAACCCGAATTGCTAATGTATCCCAGCCAAATGGTCTTAATAAATAAGTTGCAGGGAGCTCTTTCATTACGTCCACTGAAACTAATAAAGCTCCTGCCAATATTCCAGGAGTCATCATTGGCAAATACACCTCCTTAACTAAACGAAAACGACTGGCACCAAGTAATCTTGCACTTTGCTCAAACATTGGCTTAATTTGCTCACTAGATGCAATAGTTGAGTTAAAAGCAATCGCCATAAATCTTGACACGTATGCAAAAAGTAACAACGCAACAGAGCCAAAAAGTATATGGTTAATTGATGAGCCACCAAAATAAATACTAATTAATGAAATATTTTGGACTCCATAAAGAAGCCCGACTGCCATTACTGATCCTGGCAAAGCATAACCAAGTGTTGAGAATCTAATTAATATCTGGAGAACTTTGCTATTAGACTTCCTTCTGCTAGGGAGCGCCAGAAGTGTTGCAACAAAAACTGTCAAAACTGTTGCGCTAATTGTCAATATACCTGTAGAAGATAAATAATCAAAATATCTTGGATTCCACTCTTGAGTAAATTTTTCAAAACTCCAAATTATGATCTGCAGCATTGGCATTGCAAATGAAAGCATAAATACGCCAAACACAAATACAAAAAGCACCCATCCAATTAAGCCATTTGCATGATAAGGTTTTATATTAGAAACATCTGAAGAATAATACTTAGCCTTGCCGCGCGCTTTCTTTTCAAAGTAAATAAGAAGGAATGCAACCAATACTAGTAAAGATGCAAGTTGAGCGGCAACTTCAATTGACCTAAAATCACCCCACGCAGAATAAATTGCTGTAGTGAAAGTTGGGTAATTAAATAATGAAACAACTCCAAAATCTGCCAAAGTCTCCATTAACGTAACAAGCAATCCAGCAGCTATTGCTGGCCTTGCTAGAGGAACAGAAATCTTCCAAAAAACGCTGAAAGGAGAAGCGCCTAGCATCTTACCTGCCTCAATCATTTGAATCTTCTGTCGTTTAAATGAAGCCCTTGCCATCATATAAACATACGGATAGAAAACCAATACAAATGTTAAGATAATTGCCCAATGACCAGAACGAATATCAAATCCTGAAATTCCAGTAAGCTCTCTAAGCCATACTTGGGCATATCCTGAATAGTCAAAAACCCCAAGATATACAAAAGCCAAGACATACGCGGGTATTGCAAAAGGTAGAAAAAGAGCCCATTCAAGCCACTTTCTTCCTGGAAATTCAACCATTACAACTAAGTAGGCAAGAACTGTTCCAAGGACACTAACTCCAATACCAACACCTAAAAGCAATATCAAAGTAGAGCTAACTAGCTCAGGAAGAAGATTTTCTGAAAAATGCCCCCATAACTCAGTACCAGGCAATAGCCAGGCAGAAAACACAACTATTATTGGGAAGGCAACCGAAAATGCTAGAAAGCCCATTAAGATATTTGAATTATTTTGTCTAATACTCATTGGGCTATTTAAATTGAAATACCTACATAATTATCTATAGCCTTCCCTCTGCATTAAGGCGACGGCTTCTGCTTGATTTTTTCCAGCAACTGAGAGATTCATTTTATCCTGATTAAAATCGCCCCATTGCGCAATTAAGTTATCAGCTTTTAATTTTTGACTTGCTGGGTACTCTTTATTTAACTTTACATAAATCTTTTGCGCTTCGATTGAAGATAAAAATTCTAACAATCTAATTGATCCTTCTTTATTACTAGAATACTTTGTAACTCCAGCTCCTGAAATATTAACATGAGTTCCTGTAGAGCCTTGATTGGCCCAAAATAATTTAAGTGCAACATTTGGTTTTTCAGCTTGGAGGCGTCCAAAGTAATAAGTATTCACAATACCAACATCACATTGACCAGCAAGGATAGCACTCATAACATGGGTATCCTCTGCATTTGGAGTTGCGGCTAAATTATCAACCCAGCCCTTTACAACTTCTGTAGTAGCTTTCTGTCCATCATGATGAATTAAAGATGCTACGAGTGATTTGGTGTACACTTTTTTACTTGTTCTTAAACAAAGTCTACCTTTCCATTTATTACTAGCCAAATCTTGGTAAGTAGATAATTCTTCTGCATTAACTCGATCAGTACTATAAATAATTGTTCTTGCGCGGACTGATAAACCCGTCCATAATCCCTCAGGATCTCTAAGATGAACAGGAATATTATTAATTAGTACTTCGCTCTCTACTGGCTGGAATAAATTTTGTGAAGCGGCATACCAAAGATTACCAGCATCAACTGTCATAAACATATCCGCTTTAGTTCTCTTTCCCTCTAATTTGATTCGTTCAATTAAAGCACCGCCGTTACCCGTTAGGTATTTAACTTCAATGCCAGTCTTCTTAGTAAAAGCATCAAATAGTGGCTTAATTAGATGCTCTTTCCTTGTGCTATAAACCGTAAGACTGCCATCGGTTGCTGCTAAGACTGCTGCAGAAAAAGATGTAGATAAAATTGCTATTACTAGTATTGACAGGATTGATACTTTTTTGTTCACTTTGTACTCCATTAAATTAAGTTAAACGTTATTACTTTAATAATTAAAGATTATTAAGATCCAATAATTAAATTTTTAAGGTTATGAGCTTTTTCAGATTGACCCTTAAGGCCAAACTTAATTTCTTGATTTTTTTCAGAGACTATACAGCTATCTCCAAGATTATCCCATATTGCAAGGATTGCACCAAAATTAGAGTCATAATGTTTTGGATTAATTGAGTGATGAATCTGATGCTGTGCAGGTGAGACTATAATCTTTTCTAGCCAATTCCAGTAGCTAAGATTCACATGAGAATGCCTCAAATTTGATCCCAATGAATGGAATATAACAACAAACATGCTTGAGCCAAAAATTTCAATTAGTGAGACACTTCCTGCGAAGAAGAAGAAACAAACACCAAGACATAATGAATGAACAATTACAGCTCTGAGACTAAAAAGAACTGCCTCAATGGGGTGAGTTCTAAGAACCGTTAATGGTGTTAAGTTAGTTGCAGAGTGATGAGCCTTATGAAATCGCCATAAAAGAGGAATTCGGTGCATAAGACGATGCAATAAGTATCGAGAAAAATCATCAAGAATAAAAAGAACTGAAGTAAATATAAGCATTACCATCCAAACTGGAATTGATGTTGAAGGTCTTGAAAATAGCAGATGCATATTTTCAAAGACAAATAAGGTTAGTGCAAGCTGACCAACTAAAATTGGCGCTAAAAGTTTTATAAAAAATTGATTGAATACCATTAATTTATAGTCAGCAATGGCCGACTTAGAAAACCAAATATTGGAATTGAAAAAACCACTGACAATGTTTGCCAGTGGTTTTTTTTGAACCATCCTAATCCATATAATTGCTATGAAAGCAGCGCTTATTAAGTAACCTACAAATAAACGCTTTTCCGGATTAAGAAAATTTGCAAAAAAATCAGTCATTCTCCGCGCTAGATTTTGCTCCAAGAGAATCAACTAATGCTGCTAAACCTGCAGTTTGATCATGAGATTTTGCAACTACTGCAAACTCATCAACCATTAGGTTTTGAACTTTTAACATGTGGGCCATGTAACCACCCCAAGACTCAGAATTACTCTGGATGTACTCTCCATTTGAATCTACTCCAGTTACTTGAGTATTTCCTAGAAGAAGTGGGCTATGACCAATCAAGCGGTTTAACCTAACAGATGTAGCACCCATGTCTTTTCCGCCAACTTGAAGAGCTAGAGCAAAACCTTTTAGCTCGCCCCAATGCTTAGAATAGTTGCGCCATGCTTTAGAAACATCTCCATTAGATTCAAGGATTGCCTCAATTTTAACCATGTCTTCATAAGTCTCGCCTGCGTACTTGAATACCGCCTCAGCTATTACCTTTTCCCAGTTAGTCTTAATCACTTGAGCATAAGCTTTAAGTTGATCACGTTCAGAGTTACTAAGAGCAGTAGCATTAGCCGCAACTAGCATATCTCTTCCGTCCATGTATGCGCCGACAATGTCATGAAGGTAAGTAGTCTTTCCACCTTTATCAAATGAAGATGCATAGTATGCGTGACCAAAAGCCATTTCTTTATATAAGTCGACTTTACCGTCATAGTTATAATCAGCAGCAGTCACATCTTTTTGCTTAGCAATGTTATAAACATCTTGAGCTGTAAGAGTTAACGTGTGCGATGGAGCACCAAAATAACCAAAAGCTTCATCCCAAACATGCTCTTTACCAGTATATGCAGCGCCATCTTTGTATGGCTTATTATTTGGCTTAGTATCTGCCTCAAGCTTTTCATCAAGATAGTTATCAACTGCTTGGTTATACATAACAGCGCCCATTAAAAATTTAGATACTAATTGAGTGTAATCATATGCATGTGCAGCATCATAACCACCTTCAGCATCAGCAGCTTTTTCAAACATAAAAGCAACTACTTCAGGACCAGTCATATTACCAGGCCAGCCTGGAATTAAACCTTTATAAGTTTTACCACTAAGATTTTTACTAGAAAGTTCACCAATAGTAGATTGCATAATAACAAAATCACCCTTCGTTGCTGGAGCAATAATAGCTCTATCTGCACTTCCACCTGAATAATAACTTTGCATTGCAGAAACATCACCTTTAGAAATTAATTTCTTTAGTGAGCTTTCAAGAGCATGTCTTGCCATTTGCCCTTTGTACGATACAGAAGTTGTTGCACTTCCAGAGTAATCTTTAAGTGTAATTGGAAAGTCAGCATAGACATTTGACCTAGCAAATGACGATGATGAAATCAAAATTGCTGACGTAAGAACGACAGTTAATGGAACCGCTTTGGCGGTAAATCGCTTATTAAACATTGCTTATTCCTTAAATAAAGTTAAAGTAAAAGTATTTCTTATTGCAAATGATAATCAATATCATTTGCGTATGATACCTATTTTCATTTAATAAGCAACTTCTTTTCATGAATAGTTCCAACTTTATCTGCAAAGGCTTCTGCTTCACCTTCATCATGCGTCACAAGGATTGATGTGACACCGGAATTTTTTAAAATAACTCTAACTTCTTGAACTAATTGATCACGATGAGATTTATCTAAACTAGAAAAAGGCTCGTCAAGTAGTAATAGTTTTGGAGATGTTGCAAGAGATCTTGCTAAAGAGACTCTTTGCTGTTCACCACCTGAAAGCTGGTGAGGATATTTTTTTTCAATTCCTTCAAGACTAATTAACTTTAAAAGAGCTTTAACTCTTTCAATTTTTTCTTTTTTAGAGAGATAGTCAATTCCAAAACTAATATTTTGAAATACTGACATATGAGGAAAAAGGGCATAATCCTGAAAAACCATTCCAATTTCTCTTAACTCAGGTTTTACTGAATGACTTCCATCTAGACTTAGATTAGCGCCATCTAGGGAAACTCTCCCATTACTAGCGCTTTCAAGTCCTGCTATAAACTTGAGAGCCGAACTTTTTCCACTTCCACTATCGCCCAGAAGTGCGAATATATCGCCACTTTGCAAATCTAAGTTGAAGTCATCTAGGACATGATTCTCATCAAATGAGATGGATAAATTACTTACACTGAGCACTTTTTAAATACAAATAATAATGATTATCATTATTATATAAGAGTAATTCTCTTTATGTAAACTTATGAAGCAAAAACTTAAATCTACTGAATTACTGGTAATTCACCTGCAGCTCTTATACTTAGCCATTCAGGTCCATTTTCAGTAATGACAATATTTTCTTCATGAACCATTTCTTTACCTGGAAGAAATGCCATTCCTGGCTCCAAAGTTAAAACAACGCCTGGCTCAAGAACAGTATTGTCAGTTGAAGTGTTGGATGGCCATTCTGTTAATTGCATACCTAGTCCATGACCAAGCCTACCGACTGTATTGCCTAAAGCACCACCTTTTTGAAGAATATCGTTCATTGCATTAAAAATATCTGAAGTTGTGTTTCCAACCTGAGCAGCATTAAAGCCTGCTTCAGTAGCATTGAAGGCAACTCTATAAGCTTTTTTAGCCTCATCACAAATGTGTCCAAATGCATAGTTTCGATCAAAGTCGCAGAAATAACTATCAAATACTGATCCTGTATCAATAATAAAAAGGTCGCCCTCTTCAATAATTTTCTCTGTAGGCCCCATAATAATTGAGCCATAGCCATCTTGCCCAGAGCCTGAAACAATATAAGGTGTGTCGTCTGCGCCGAGAGAAAGAAGGTGCTGCTTGAATCGCTGACAATTTTCACGCTCACTTTCACCAGCCGTAAGAAAATCTTCTAAGTCTATAAAGCCTTGAGAAGTTAACTGGCAAATATGTTTAATTTTTGCAATCTCAGCAGCCGATTTTACAAATCTTACCTTTCTGAGAATTTTATTAGCATCTTTAATCTCAACCCCACTTAGAGACCTTACTAGATATTCATAATCACCCAATGGCATCCTTAGTGTGCTTTCGAGGGTCTTAGGAACGCCAAGACACTTATGATTCTTCATTAAAGATTTGATTGAAGACAAGAGAATACTAATTCCATCATCTTCTGGGTTAGGAGAGGTCCATGTCTTAATATCATTAATCCATGTTTCTCTCATTCCGGACTCACCTATCGTAGGGATAATCGCTTGAGGTTTACCATCAGTTGGAATTAGAACATACCAAGGCCTCGTTGGACTTTGAAAAAACTGAGTTTTAAAGCCTGTGTAATACTCAATATCAACCTGAGTAGTCAATAAGATAGCATCCATCTTAGATTCAGACATAAGTTTTTGAATTTTATTAAGCCGGTTTTCATATTCATAAACCTCAAAACCTCTAGTTGGAATAATCATCTCTTTATCTCCTATCAAATTAAAAACTTCCCAAAACTTCAGATGAAGATCTTCCAACTAATTCTTCATACATCGTTTCATCGGTGTCGCCCTCTGTTCCAAAAAATAAAATATTTGAATTCTCATTAATTGATAGTTTTTCTTTCAGCTCACTGTCATTACTTGCTATTAGAAACCCTGCAAGTCCAGTAACAGCTGACTCTCCAGCCACAATAGGCGTATCTCGATTAGCTAGAAGCTGCATCACTTTAGGAATTGATTCATCAGTTATTGACATAAAGTGAGGAACATAACTCTCAAGGATGGACCATGCCAATAAAGACACTTCACCGCAAGCAAGTCCTGCCATTATGGTATCAAGCTCTCCATGAACAGCAGTTGGTTTTCCATTAACAGCACTCTGAAATAAACAATCAGCATTTGTTGGCTCTACCAAAACAAAAATAGGAGGACTTTCAAGACTTTCAACTATAAAGGAAACTACAGCAGCTGGAAAACCTCCAACGCCTCCTTGTAAAAAAACATGTGTTGGTATTTCATTCATCTGTTTTAGAGCCTCATCCACCATTATGGTGTATCCCTGCATTACGTCTTTTGGAATCTCCGTATAGCCTTCATATGAGGTATCAGACACAACCGTATAATCATTGTTATCAGCTACTTCAGCAGCTAAGCGAACTGAATCATCATAGTTCCCTTTAATTCGATTGACTTGTGCTCCATATTTAGCAATTGCCTCTTCCCTACCAACGCTAACATTTCGATGAATATAAATTTCACAATTACAACCAAAATGAAGAGCCCCCCAAGCAACGGATCTGCCGTGGTTGCCATCAGTTGCGCAGCAAACAGTAATTTTTGAAGTTTCGTGCTTATACGTTCCAGCAATTAGATCAGATGAGCTAGCACTGATACCAACATCCTTTAATTTTTGTATTAAAAGATTGGCTACTGCATATGCACCACCAAGGGCTTTAAAACTTTTAAGAGAAAAACGAAAGTTTTCATCTTTGTAGACAATTGATGAAACTCCCGCATCTTTAGCCATATCAGAAAAAACATGAAGCGGTGTTGGCTTATAATTGTCCCACGTAGTAATTTCCTTCTTTGCTCGCTCGAATGCCTCTAAACTTAATATATGTTGATGCTTATATTCTAAATCTGCTTGAATATTTAAATTCTCAAAGTGTTGAGTTGAATGAACTAAGTGTTTGTATTGTTTGATCATAATTATAAAAAATATTTTGTGAGTAAAGTATTAATTAACGTTGTTAATAAATTTTTTAAGAAAATCCAAATATAAAACGCTTCAGTTCAATGGTTGTTATGAGTAAAGTTAAAGAAAATTTAGCTATTCCAATTGATTAATTTTTGTACTAGTATTCAACAATTATAGTTTATATCTTCGGTGTAGTATCTTGTATCAGCTGCCTCCTCTCAATAGTAATAGAAGCAATTGCAACCATAATTACGCCTAATCCCTGGGTCAGAGTAATTGTATCTGAATATGCCATAAAACCGAAAACTAGCACTAATAGAGGCTCTGTATAACCAATATTAGCCGTTCTTACAGGGCCATATTTACGAACTGACATATGATAAAACATCATTCCTGTAGCAAAAAAAGTACCCGAAATGAGAGACAAGATTAACCCTTCACTTTGCGGCCAATAAAAACCAGTTTCAATTATAAATAAGTATAAAAACGTAAGTGCTGGAAGAAGAGTAGTGTATTTCACGATTTCCCAATTCTTTAAACAGCTAACCTTAGGCGTTAAAATCAGAATTAAAGAATAAGTTAATGCTGATAATAGTGCTAAAACTACTCCGATTAATACTACATAGAGGCCTTCTGAAATCTGCATAGTATAGATACCCTCTAGATTTTGAGAAATTACTACAATCCCTGAAATTGCTGCTATACCTAGAGTTGCGAATACAAAAATTAGGATTGTTAATAAATCGAAGGATTTTCGCTTTAGTAATGAAGCTATTAAATAAGTAATTAATGGATAGGTAAAAAGAATTACACTAGCAAGTCCAACTGAAATATATTTAACTGCTTCAACATATAACCATGATTGCACGCCAAATAAAAAAGAAAGGATGAGAATCCAAGCACCAATCTTTTGACGTTTAACTTCTCTAAATGAAAATAAACTCTTGGTAGCAATTAATGAAGTAAAAAAAGTTGTACCAAAACGTATAAATAAAAATAAAAAAACGCTGATTTCAAAAGTGTATATTTTCGGAATCATGCTTACATTTAAAGCATAAAAGAGGGAGGATAGAAGTGCAAATCGAATTACAAACATATTAAGCCTAAAACAACAATAAATTAATAAAATTGATTTTATAAGATAAATTTACAGTTAATTTAGTTCATTTCAATTCAAAACTGGTATTTTTTTTCCAATTTTTAAATACTTTAGGATATCATTGCCGCTTCGTTTATTTTAAGGAAAGAAAATGGATTTTGATCAAAATTTAATTGCACCTGCATTAGGTGTCTTGGGCTTAATTATCGTTGTGTTTATCTATCAATGGATAAGTAAGCAAGATGGTGGAAGCGGTGATGTTAAAAAAATTGGTGAACAAATTCATATTGGTGCGATTGTTTTCATGAAGCGTGAATATCAAATGCTGGGCATGTTTTCTTTAGTCTTGCTAGTATTACTTTATATATTTATGGATTCCTATTTAACCGCCTTATGTTTCTTTGTAGGCGCTGTTACTTCAGCTACTGCTGGATATATAGGTATGAACACAGCAACTATTGCTAATGTCAGAACTGCTCAAGCGGCTCATGATAGTGGAAGCTCTGCAGCTTTAACTGTTGCATTCTTTGGTGGATCAGTGATGGGATTATCCGTTGCAGCTCTTGGTTTATTAGGATTAGGTGGACTTTACTACTTCTTTGGTGCAGAACATTCACACGCACTTCATGGTTTTGCTATGGGCGCCTCAGTTGTTGCGCTTTTCTCTCGTGTTGGTGGCGGAATCTTTACTAAGAGTGCTGATGTTGGAGCTGACTTAGTTGGTAAATTAGAAGCAGGAATCCCAGAAGATGATCCTCGCAATCCTGCAGTTATCGCTGATAATGTTGGTGATAATGTTGGTGATATAGCTGGTATGGGCTCTGATATCTTCGAGTCATATTGCGGCTCAATGATTGCAACAATAGCAATTGCTTCTACTTTTGCTATTGATAAACTACCTTTAAAGTTAATTGGTTCAAACAAAGCTGAACTGATGTCTCTTCCTTTAGCTCTTGCATCACTTGGCTTAATTTGCTCAATTCTTGGAATTTTATTTGTTAAATTATCTTCAAATAAATCACCTGAGTCAGCTCTGAGAATGGGTACGATCGGTTCAGCTGTATTATTTATTATTACATCTTATTTTCTAATCGATTTTTTAGAGGTGTCAAATTCTATTTGGGTGGCTGTCCTTATGGGAAGCTTTGGTGGAATCATTATTGGTCTTGTTACTGAATACTATACTGCTGGAAAACCAATTAGAGATATTGCAGAATCTGGAAAAACTGGAGCTGCAACAGTAATGATTAAAGGCCTGGCAATTGGAATGCAATCCGTTGTAATTCCAGTTCTAATGATTTGTTTAATTATTTTTGTTTCTGAAAGATATGTAGGTTTATATGGAGTAGGCATTGCTGCAATAGGAATGCTTGCAACGGTCGGTATGACTATGGCAATTGATGCTTATGGACCAATTGCAGATAATGCAGGCGGCATTGCAGAAATGGCCGGTCTTGGTGAGGATACTCGTAAGATAACTGACTCTCTAGATGAACTTGGTAACACTACTGCTGCTATTGGTAAGGGATTTGCGATCGGTGCTGCTGCTCTTGCTGCTCTTGCAATTATTACTGCTTATGTTGAGACAATTAGTGCATTGAAAAGCGGCTTTATACTTGAGTTAAATAGTGCAGAGGTTCTAATTGGCTTATTTATTGGTGGCACGATTCCATTCTTAATTGCCTCACTAACTATGACTGCTGTAGGTGATGCAGCTTTTGAAATGATTGAAGAAGTTAGAAGACAATTTAAAGAGATAAAAGGACTTTTAGAAGGTAAGGCAGAGCCAGATACGGCTAAATGCGTTGACATTGCTACAACTGCAGCACTTAAGAAAATGATTCTCCCGGGAGTTATTGCTGTAGCAGCACCGGTTGTCGTAGGATTCCTTATTGGTCCTGAAGCGCTTGGCGGCATGCTTGGTGGCGCTCTTCTTGGCTGTGTTCTAATGGCCTTAATGATGGCTAATGCAGGCGGCGCTTGGGATAATGCTAAAAAGTATGTTGAGAAAGGAAACTTAGGCGGTAAAGGAACTGATGTTCATACAGCTACTGTTGTAGGTGATACTGTTGGTGATCCGTTCAAGGATACCTCGGGCCCATCAATGAATATTCTTATCAACGTAATGGCAATTGTAAGCCTAGTTATTGCGCCGTTATTGTAAAAAGATATTCTATTAGCCCTTCCATTATGGTGGGGCTGATAAAATTATTAATGCCTCCAAAAAGCTCTATGGAAAATGGCAATAATAGTCAAAACTTCTAGCCTGCCAATAAGCATTGAAAAACTCAAAATCCATTTAGCTGTTTCGCCCAGCGATCCGTAGTTTTGTGCTACTTCACCTAGGCCTGGTCCAAGATTATTCATAGTTGCTGCTGTTGCAGAATATGCAGTTACTTGATCTAAGCCTGCAAACATTAATAACATCATAATAAAAATAAAAGAAATAGCGTAGAGTGAAAAGAAGCCAAGTACTGAAACTAGGGCTTTTTCATTGATACTAGCCTTATTTAACTTAATACTAACCTGAGCATTAGGGCGAATAAATTTATGTATTTCTTTCATTCCTAATCTAAACATAACAAGCACTCGGACTACTTTAATTCCACCTCCAGTAGATCCAACACATGCACCAATAAAACTAACCATAATTAGAAAAACAGGTATTGCTGCAGGCCAGTTACTATAATTTTGTGAGGTAAAACCAGTTGTGGTAGCTATTGAAATAGTTTGAAATAAACTGTGCCTTATTGTCTCTGTAGCTGAGCCATATTCTCCATTTAATGAAAGAGCAATTACTACAATAGTAGATGCAGAAAACAAGACCATTGCATAAGTTTTAAATTCTGAATCTTTAATATAGTCAACAAGTGAGCGGTTATTCCACGCAATAAAGTGTAATGAAAAATTAATCCCCGCTAAAAACATAAAAAACATAGCAATCATTTCTATTGGTATAGAGTTGAAATAACCAATAGAGCTGTCATGCGTAGAAAAACCTCCAATTGCAACCGTAGAAAAACTGTGACTAATTGCGTCAAAAATAGACATACCTGAAAAGAAATAAGCAAGTGCGCATAAAACAGTCAACGAAAGGTAGATTTTCCAAAGAGCTATCGCAGTATTTCGTAACTTTGGCGTAAGCCTATCTTTCGCAATACCGCTAGACTCTGCATGATAAAGCTCCATTCCTCCAACGCCCAATAAGGGTAGCACTGCAACAGCAAGTACAATAATTCCCATACCACCAAGCCACTGAAGTTGCTGCCTATAAAAAAGAATACTTTTAGGTAAATCATCAAGCTGGCTTAAAATAGTCGCACCAGTTGTTGTTAAGCCAGACATTGACTCAAAAAATGCATTAGAAAATGAAAGATTACTAATAGACTCTGTAATTAGAAAAGGCAATGTCCCAAATAGAGATAAAACAATCCAAAAACTAACTACTATTAAAACGCCTTCTCTAAGTCGAAAGCTTTTCTTTATTTTTCTAAATGGCCACCATAATAAAAGACCTCCAAATACTGTCAGGACAAATGAAAATACAAAAGTTAGATACTCACCCTCTGAGTATATCAAGTCTACTAATATTGGAGGTACCTGCGCAAAACTGAAAACCATTAAAAGAAGGCCTAAAGTTTTTGCAACAATACTTAACTGCATTTAGTTCATACCTTGTTAGTATTTAATTGGAAGTAACTACTCATCATTCTCTAGGAATAAAGCTTCAACTTCATGAATTTTTCCAACATCCATTAAAACCATTAGCACATGGTCTCCTTCTTCTATAACTAGTTTTTTTGAGCCCATTAATAATTCATCATTTCTTACAATAGCTCCAACAACTACATCTTCAGGTAAAGGTAAATCTTTAATTTGAACTCCAACCACCTCAGATGTTTTTTCATTGCCATGAACCACTATCTCTATCGCCTCAGCTTTTCCATGCTGCAAGGAATGAACTTTCATACAGTCGCCTTTTCTTAAATGAGATAAGATTCCACTTACCGTTATTTGGTCAGGAGAAACAATAATATCTACATCTCCACTTTGCTCAGCAAGAGCTGCATAAACATCACGCTTGACTAGTGCAATAGTTTTATGTGCCCCTAAGCGCTTAGCTAAAATTGATACAATGACATTTACTTCGTCTGAGTCCGTTAAAGCTAAAAATAGATCTGTATTTTCAATGCCTTCTTCCTTTAGCAGGTCTTCATCAGAAGCGTTACCTTGAAGCACTAAAGTATTATTAAGCTTTTCACTTAAATACTTAGCTCTATCTTCACTTAGCTCAATAATCCTTATATTGTGAGTGTCTTCAAGAAGTCTAGCAACATTAATACCAATACTTCCTCCTCCAGCAATGAAGATTTTTTGATAAGTATTTTCAGCACGTCTAAATTCTTTTAAAGCTCTAGAAATATGATCTTTTTTAGCTAGAAAATATACATGATCTCCTTCTCTAATTATCGTATCACTTTTTGCAGGAATAGCTTTTTCATTTCGATAAAGACTAACTATACGAATTTTTACATCTGGCATATGTTCATGAAGTTCTTTAACTGGTCTATTAACAATAGGAGTACCAATAAAAGCACGCGTTTCGACTAGCTGCACCAATCCATTTTCAAAGTCAAACACTTGAGAAGCCCCAGGCTGCTCAACAATGCCTTGAATATAATCAGTAATTAAGTTTTCAGGTGTAATTAAAAAATCTATTGGCAAGGCGTCATCAGAGAAAATTTCTGGTCTAAGTAAATACTCAGTAGTTCTTATACGAGCTATTTTTTTCTTTACGTTATATAACGTATGTGCCATTCTACAAGCAACCATATTCCTTTCATCAGATCGCATTACAGCAATGACCATGTCCATTGATTTAATCCCAGCTTTTTCTAAAACGCTAGGATAAGCCCCATATCCATTTACAGTTTTAATATCTAAATGCCTTTGTAAAGGCGTCAACATCTCTTCTTTTTGATCAACAATAGTAATATCGTTATCGTCATCTGAGCATAAATACTTTGCAAGAGTAGATCCTACTTGGCCGGCACCTAGAATTAATATTTTCATTTCTTATCGATCCCTAGATCTTTAAGTTTTCTATACAAGGTTGTTCTTTCTAAACCAGCGATTTCTGCAACAACAGCAATATTATTATCATTATCTGAAAGGTGATGGAGCAAATATTGACTTTCAAAAATATTGCGAGCTTCTTTGAGTTTTAAAGAATAATCAATACCACTGACTTTTTGAAGTGATTTTTCTGGCTCATTACGAGTCATAATATTTCTTAAAATTGGTAAAAAGTCATGGAGAGGTTTTTTTAAAAAATCTACAGCACCAAGCTTCATAGCCCTAACTATGTCACTTGGCTCAGCATGTCCTGACATCATTACCACAGGAGTTTTAAAGCCTTCAGAGTACCATTCTGATAAAAGTGAAATACCATCTTGTCCTGGCATCCAAACATCCATTAATATTAAATCAAATGTGTGACTGGAAAC
Organism: uncultured Candidatus Thioglobus sp.; assembly: GCA_905612405.1. Classification (GTDB taxonomy): domain Bacteria; phylum Pseudomonadota; class Gammaproteobacteria; order PS1; family Pseudothioglobaceae; genus Pseudothioglobus. Next base: position 3,598 of record CAJQRX010000052.1, on the reverse strand, counting down.
TATTGCTTTTGCTTCGAAAGCACTTCTTGCTAACATTGTTGTATAACTTACATCCTCAAGAATATCTTTAATAATTTCAGTATTATCCCTCTCATCATCAATAATTAATATTTTTCCAAATATAGACTCTAGTGTCATTTCATCTCCTTTATACCGTCAATTATACTGAATTCAATAGTTATTCTTGCACCATGAGGCTTTACATTACTTGCAAATATCTGGCCATCATGTTGCTCAATAATATTTTGAACTATAGCGAGACCTAGTCCTCCACTTTTTTCCTTTGTAGTAATATATGGCTCAAAAACTTGGTCAATAATATCTTCAGGAAACCCTCTCCCATTGTCAATAATTGTTAATTGAACCACCCCTTCTTTATTTTTAATTCTTGATTTAATTTTTATATTAAGTTTAGATTTATCTTTCTTAGCTTCTATTGAATTTTTTATTAAATTAATTAATACTCTAGATATCGCATCTTGATCAAGCTGCAACTTAGGCAGATCTCCACTTAAATCAAGATCAACCCTAACTCCGTCATGATTGTCATATAAAGAGGCTGACTTATTTATTAGAGTGTTCAATGATGTCATAACTTTTTGAATTTCGGGTGTATTTGCATAATTTGCAAAGGCACTAACCATGGAATCCATAGAGGCAACTTGATCCATAATAGTTTGAGTTGTTTTATTAATAATAGCAGAATCTTTGGCGTCAAGTTTTTCTAAAAACAAATTTCTAAGCCTTTGAGCAGATAATAAAATAGGAGTAAGAGGATTCTTAATTTCATGAGCCATACGAACTGCAACTTCTCCCCATGCAGCCTTTTTCTGAGCTCTATTTAACTTTGAAATATCATTAATTATAACTACGTAACCTAGTGTCTTATTTTCCACTTCAAGAATTGCACCCTGACAATAGATAAGCCTACTCCTGTCACCAAGTGATAATTCAATTTCTTTATTCCACTCTAATGAATCTTGCTGAATTTTCTCTTGAATAAATGAAAAAAGTGGTTTAAGGGTTGGATAATCTTCAACAATAGCATCATAAGTGTTCCCAATAAATTTTGTCTCGTCTTCAATTTGAAGCATTTTGCCGATAACTGGATTAATAATTTGTATTTTCTTTTCCTGATTTAGGGCAATAACTCCAAAAGAATACTTGAGAATAGTCTCTAAATATAAATTATGAGTATCGAGACCCTCTCTTGATAACTTAATTCGCTTACTCATTTCATTGAAATGACCAATCAAATCATGCATATCTTTATTTTTAGGCTCCTGTTCAATTTCTACATCATAATTGCCAGATGAAATTTCCCTTGTCGCAATTGACAAGTTATTCATTGGCCTCATTAATTGATCAATCATTCTAAAGACAATAAGTAATGCACTTAAGACTGATAATAAGATTGTTGAACTAAAATCTATCATAAAACGAGTTTTAATAATAGAGGAATTAAGGCTTAACTCAGCATCTTTTGCGGCATCACGAAAGCGAGTCATCCTCGTAGTTAAACTATCAATATCAAAATCAGGGGAAAAGTGGGCAATCAAAGTAAATTCATCTGTTGAAGCTGTATAGCCATCTTTTAAACAACTTGTGTCTGGCCTCTTACTAGTAGCCGCAAGATTCATTTGACTGTCATACAAACTTAACTCACATGCCCAAAAATCACTAACTAATAAATTAAGTACTGTTTGCATCCGTTCAGTTGATGAACTAGGTGCGTCGTAATAATTAACCAGTTTTCCTATATTACGAGTTCGCTCCTCGTAATACTTGTTTTCAACTTTTATAGTATTCCTATAAAGTTCATCAACCTCTCCTCCTACCTTTAAATTAAACTCAGCAAATTGACCTTCTGCAATTTGAAGGTTATCTCTAATTGATCCAAAAGAAAATAAATAAAATGATAAAACTGGGAGTAAGACTAAAACTGGGACAATTTTAATAAAAGACCAAGTAAACCTTGAACCAATTACACCTTGTTCAGTATTTTGCTTTAACTTCCTCATTGATAGCACAATATAATAAATTGCCACTAAACTCATTAGAACATTAAATCCAACCAAAACTAAATACCACTTGTCGATTTGCTCAGGATTTAGTCCAAGATAAAACATTCCAAAAAATGAAATCAAAAAGATGCCTATCCAAAACATGGCACGAGGTGCTTCTTTTATAGAAAAAGCTTGATTTAACAACATAAATTTTGTTGATAAAATATTAAAGTGATTTGATTATCTCATAAATGAATTATTACTAGCATGAGTTGTTGATAAAATACAACAATACATTTGAGACAATTACTTTGATTGAAAGCGAGTCACAACTTAATAAATACCTACAAAGTATTCAAAACGACTCTCTTCTTGCAATTGATACTGAGTTTAGAAGAATTGATTCATACTTTCCTGAACTTTGCTTAATTCAGATTGCAGCTGGTAATTATTTAGAATGCATAGATGTTCTTGCAATAAAAAATTTAGAACCTCTTTTTGAAAAACTATACGATAGTGAAACTATTTGGATTATTCATTCCGCTAGACAAGATATTGAAGCTCTTTATTACCTATCTCAAAGAATACCTCATACAATTTTTGATACTCAAATTGCAGCCTCACTATTAAATTACCCTATTCAAGTGTCATATCAAGCATTAACAGAAACATTACAAAATGTTTATTTAGAAAAAAAGCATACACGATTCGACTGGAAAACAAGACCTCTTCCAGTGGATGTATTACAGTATGCACTTGATGATGTGAAATACCTGCTTCCTCATTACGAAATGCTTAAAGACGAGTTAATTAAAAGCAAAAAACTTCATTGGCTTAGTGAAGAGGTAAGTTTCTTGTTAGAGAAAAGTCTTTATGAGCCTAACTTTAAACAAATTATTAATAAAACTAGTGGGATTTCAAAAATAGACTCCACATCACAAAAACAGGCAATAAATTTAGTAATATGGAGAGAAGATACTGCAAGGAAAGAAAATAAACCTCGTAAATGGATAATGTCTGATGAGCACTTAATAGACTTTGCTACAGGGAAAAATAAGTTGTCTTCAAGCTCTCAAGAGCTTTTTGAAACATTTCTCAATACAAACCAAACTGAAAAAAAACTTCAGCCCCCTCTTGCAACTCAAAAACCATTATCTGCGGATGAGAAGCTGAATAAAAATCAAGCACAGGAGTATATTAAAAAAATATCGATTGAATATGATATTGCTCCTGAACTTATTTGCTCTTCAAAAAATCTTATTAAATTCATTAGAGGCGACAAAGAGGTCTCTATTAATAGTGGATGGAGATCAAAAATATTTAAACTAAAATCATATTTAGAAACTTAACTTACCATTTAATTACTTTAGCCTTATCAAAGATAATACTTTTAAAATAATTGCAGGAAATCTTAAAGGAAGGAAATTTAACTTTCCTGATGCTGAAGGGCTTCGCCCTACTCCCAGTAAGACAAGGGAAACCCTTTTTAATTGGCTGCAATTTGATATTGCTGATAAGACAATTATTGATCCTTTTGCTGGAAGTGGTGCTCTTAGCCTTGAAGCAATATCTAGAGGCGCCAAAAAAGCCTC
>CAJQRX010000051.1 GCA_905612405.1 uncultured Candidatus Thioglobus sp. | reverse complement strand
GTGAGACTTCAAGAATTATTTCAGAGAGAATGGAGATGGATATTGATAGTGACATAATGTTTTTAAGCGGTAATGTTAAAATTTTTGAAGAATCTGGCGCAACGATTGATACAAAAAACTTATATATAAGCCATAATGCTGGTGAAAAAATATATAAAAGTAAAGAGAAAACAATTTATCGTTCAAATGAGACTATGGCTAGTTCAGAAAATGGTGTTTATATAGATATGAATACAAAGCTTGTTAATCTTCTAGGAAAAGTTAAAGTTATAAGTTACTCTGGGGCTATTCTTAAAAGCTCTAATGTTGAAATTGACAAGTCTAATGATGGAGAGGTCTTGAAATCTAACTCATCCTCACACTTCAATTCAAATAGTGTTGACATAAAGGCAAAAAAAATGCATTATGATGCTGTTACAAAAAAACTTAAATTAACAAATAAGGTTGTAGCAGTTTATGAATAAAATTATTTTATTAATTGGTATTTTTTTTACGACATTTTCTTTTGCATTGTTGCAAGATGCTAGTCAGTCAATTGAAGTTGAAGCAGACTCTGTTATAGTTGATGAAAATTCAGGATTTAATGAGTTTAGCGGAAATGCTGAAGTAAGGCAGGGCTCACTTTTGATGACTGCAGAGCTTATACAGGTTCAAACTAATGCTGATGGTGTAGAAACTATGAAAGCAACAGGTACGTCTGATAATCCTGCCAAGTATATTCAAAGTCAAGAAAATCAAGCGCGCTTTATAGAGGCAACTGCAACATTGATCACCTATGATGTGAACGAGGGTATGATTTTTTTAGTTGGTAATGCCTATTTAATTCAAGGATTTGACTCATTTAGTGGCGACTCATTAACCTATGATATTAATAATGATAAAGTTATTGTTAAAAGTTCAGACGATGGAACTAAAAGAGTGAAGTTTAAAATCGATCTCTAGATGAATTATAATTTAACTAATTAGTGCTAAAGTAATCCTGTCTTTTACCTCATCAAGAGAGCCAACTCCACTTATAGCGATAAATTTTGAGCCTGAAGCAGCTACTTTTGCATCATCACGATAGTATTTAACTAGAGGCTCAGTTTGTTTATGGTAAATTTTTAAACGCCCTCTAACAATGTTTTCATCATCATCAATACGTTGAATTAAATTTTCACCAGTTAAATTGTCCGTACCTTCTATTTTTGGTGGGTTGAAGGTAATATGATATGTTCTTCCTGAAGGTAAATGAACACGGCGGCCAGACATTCTAACTACTATATCATCGTCTGGAACTTTAACCTCAACAACATAGTTAATTTTGATACCTTGTAATTTAAGCGCATCAGCTTGATTAATTGTTCTAGGAAATCCATCAAGTAAATAACCATTATTACAATCTGATGATTGAACTCTTTCCTTGACCAAAGCGATAATTATCTCATCAGGCACAAGATTTCCAGCATCTATAGTTTTTTTTGCCTCGAGTCCAATAGAAGTTCCTGCATTTACTGCTGCTCGCAGCATATCACCAGTAGAAATCTGGGGGATATTAAATTTTTCACAAATATGAGCCGCTTGAGTGCCTTTTCCAGCGCCTGGCGGTCCTAATAAGATAACATTCATATGAACACTCTTTAGTTAAGCTTCAAAAGGAGGTAATTTTTTCTTAATTTTTGATTTTTGCATTACGACATAATCAGGTAATCCATTATTATACGGTGGATAGTTCTCACCTTCAATAAGTGGAAGTAAATATTCACGACATGAACTGGTAATTGAAAACCCATCTTCTGAAATATAATTTTCTGGCATCATTTTTTCAACGTTAGCAATGTCTTTTAATTCTCCATAACCTATTTCCCATTTATAGGGATTATTAGATATTCTAATAATTGAAGGCATAATCGAATTTTTACCATCTAAGGCCATTTCAACTGCCGCTTTTCCAAGGGCATAAGCTTGCTCCACATCTGAATTAGAGGCTAAATGACGAGCTGATCGCTGAAGATAGTCTGCTACTGCCCAGTGAAATTTATATCCTAAGGCTTTCTTTATTATATTTGCAACAACTGGCGCTGCACCTCCCAATTGAGCATGTCCAAAGTCATCACGCGTTCCCTGCTCAGCTAGAAATTTTCCATTAGGCCATTTTGTTCCTTCTGAAACAACAATAGTGCAGTAACCAAAATCTTTTACATTTATTTCAACTTTCTCTAAGAATTTCTCCTCATTAAAGTCAATTTCTGGAAAAAGAATTACAACGGGTATTGATGAATCAACAAGCCCCCCAGCAGCAGCTATCCATCCAGCATGACGGCCCATAACCTCAAGCACAAAAATTTTGGTTGACGTAGCAGCCATTGATGCAACATCAAAACTTGCTTCCATCGTAGAGACTGCAATATACTTAGCAACTGAGCCAAAACCAGGGCAATTATCAGTTACAGGAAGATCATTATCAACAGTTTTAGGAATATGAATCGCTTGTATTGGATACCCCATGCTTTCAGAGAGTTGAGATACTTTTAGGCAGGTATCTGCTGAGTCACCACCACCATTATAAAAAAAATAACCTATATTATGAGCCTTAAAAACTTCAATTAGCCGCTCATATTCAGCTCTATTTGATTCAAGAGATTTCATTTTGTAGCGACAAGATCCAAACGCACCTGAAGGAGTATGAATTAGTGCTGCTATATCTTCATCAGTTTCAACAGATGTATCAATTAGATTCTCAGTTAAGGCTCCAATAATTCCATTCTCACCTGCAAATACTTTGCCAATTTTATCTGGATGTTTACGAGCTGT
>CAJQRX010000050.1 GCA_905612405.1 uncultured Candidatus Thioglobus sp. | reverse complement strand
CAAGATTATTGGGTGCCAGCCTTACGTTTGTATTCTTTACATATATTTTTGTTAATATTGGTATGGTTTCAGGTCTAGTTCCAGTGGTTGGAGTTCCTCTTCCTCTAATTAGCTATGGAGGTTCATCGCTTATAACTCTTATGGCAAGTTTTGGGATTATTATGTCAATTCATAAACATAAAAGTAAAAGGTATTTACAGTAACTAGTTATAATCATCTTGTTAAATAAAAATAGTAAATTTTTATTTTTTAAACTTTAAATAATCAAATAAACGACAAATACAATTTTATGAAATCAAATCATCTTACTATGTTTTTAAAGTCAGCTTTTTTAATTCTATTTATTTCAAGTGTAAGCGCTGAAGAGCCTCGATTTTATATTCCTGAAGCTCCTGCAATTGCTGCAAAATCCTTTGTTCTAATGGATCATAACTCTGGTGAAATTCTTGCATCAAGTAATGAAAACGAAATGAGACCTCCTGCAAGCCTTACAAAACTGATGACTTCATATGTCATTTTTAAGAGGCTTAAAGAAGAATTCATTACTCTTGATGAAGAAGTAAAAATTAGCGAAAAGGCATGGAAAACTGGTGGATCGAGAAGCTTTATTGAAGTTGGAAAAATGATTAAATTAGAAGATTTACTTCAAGGAATGATAATTCAATCGGGAAATGACGCTTCTGTTGCTCTAGCAGAGCATGTTGCTGGCTCAGAAGGTACGTTTGTTCTCTTTATGAATGACTATGCGCAACAAATTGGAATGAAAAATTCTAATTTTGAAAATGCCTCAGGACTTCCTAATGACAACCAGTATTCAACTGCAAAAGATATGGCGCTCCTTTCAAGCGCCATGATTAGAGAATTTCCTGATTATTACAAGTGGTATAGTCAAAAAGAATTTACATACAACAATATTACTCAGCCTAATAGAAACAAACTTTTATCAAGAGATAGCACTGTAGACGGATTAAAAACTGGCTGGACTATAAAAGCTGGATATTGCTTAGTAACAAGTGCTAACCGAGTTGGTATGAGGCTTATCTCAGTTGTTCTTGGCTCTGAAAGCGCTGATATTCGAACCGCTGAAACAGAAAAACTTTTAGACTATGGATTTCGTTTTTTTGAAACGCAGTCAGTCAATGATATTTCTCACCAAGTTTCCGTATATAAATCCAAGCAGGCAAATATAAAGGTTGGAGTATCTGATACAAGCTTTTTGACGTTGCCGCGAAACCAATTCAAATATACCACTCAAACTATCAACCTCTCTGGTGATCTAATTGCACCAATTAATAAAGGTGACCAGGTAGGTACACTTGTAATAAGCTTCAGTAATGACGATATTGCTACCCTTCCACTTATAGCCCTTGAAGATGCAACTGAGGGTGGTATCTTTACTAAAATGATTGATACAGTAAAACTTCTTTTTAGATAAATTTTGGTTTATCTTAACGGAAACTTCATTCAAAAAGACAAAGCCTACATTTCTGTAATGGACCGAGGCTTCCTTTTTGGAGATGGCGTCTATGAAGTTTTTCCAACCTATAATAAAAATATTTTTGGATTAGACTCACATCTTAACCGCCTTCAAGATGGACTAGATACTATCAATATTAAAAATCCTCATAGTAAAAATGAGTGGATAAATCTTATAAATAAACTTTTATCTTTTGATACAATAAATACTAATCAAGCGATATATTTACAGGTATCTAGAGGCTGTGATGAAGACAGAAAACATACTCATGGAAATCTTAAGCCAACTGTATATCTTCAGTCAACCCCCATATCACCGCGAATAAAAGATAATTTATTAAAAGGAAAATCTGCCATATCAAGAGATGATATTAGATGGTCACAATGCAATACAAAAGCTACCTCACTTCTAGCAAACATAATGTACGCCCAAGAAGCCAAAGAAAATAATTCAGAAGAGGCAATTCTTTGCAGAAATGGTATTGTCACAGAGGGTGCAAGTTCAAATGTTTTTATTGTTAAAAATAACTGTATATTTACTCATCCAAAAAGTCCAAACATTCTGCCTGGAATCACTAGACAGATAGTTATAGATTGTGCTAAGAATCTAAATCTAAAAGTTAAAGAAGTCACTTTTAATAAAAATGCCTTGATGCACGCAGATGAAGTATGGGTGACAAGTTCTACTCGTGAAATCCTTCCAATTACCTTAATTGATAACGTAAAGATTAATACTGGGATTGCTGGACCTCTATGGTCAATAATCTATGATAGTTATCAGGAATCAAAAAATGTAAATAGTGCAAACTCTGAAAGAGTCTTTGAAAAAATTAAAAGTACAGCCAAAAATTAAATATATATTTAATTAGAATTTCAAAACAAGTAAAATCAAAAATGGTGTCGAGGGTACGCCGACAATAAATAGTTATGAACTCCGCCAGGCCTGGAAGGGAGCAACGGTAATAATTTTTTTATGTGTTGGACTCTATTCTCGGCGCCACTTTATTTATAATAAAATAATTAGTAATGAGTGAACACTACGAAGTTTTAGCAAGAAAGTACAGGCCTCATAATTTCAAAGAGCTTGTTGGTCAAACTCATACTGTAAGAACTCTTGTAAACGCCCTAGATAACAACAATCTTCACCATGGATTTTTGTTCACTGGTACTCGCGGTGTAGGCAAAACGACTATCGCAAGAATTTTTGCGAAATCAGTTAATTGTGAAAATGGTGTAAGCTCTAACCCATGCGGGAAGTGTGAAACCTGCTTAGAAATTGACAAAGGTCAATCTGTAGATTTGATTGAACTTGATGCAGCCTCTCATACAGGTGTTGATAATATGAGAGAAATTCTTGAAAATGCTCAATATACTCCCACTAAAAACCTTTATAAAATTTACCTCATTGATGAGGTGCATATGCTTTCTAAAAGTAGTTTTAATGCTCTTTTAAAGACACTAGAAGAACCTCCAAAGCATATTAAATTTTTATTAGCAACAACTGATCCAAAAAAACTACCAATTACTATTCTATCTCGCTGCCTTCAATTTAACTTGAATAAGCTTTCTCATGATGAAATTTTTAATCACCTTAAATTTATTATGAGTGCAGAAAAGCTTGAATTTGAAGATGAAGCGCTATCAAAAATTGCTGATTTTGGAAATGGATCGATGCGAGACGCTCTTAGTCTCTTAGATCAATCAATATCCTATGGGAATGGAAATGTTAAGGAAATTGACCTCAAAGCAATGCTTGGACTCGTTAGTCATAATGAAATTGTTCAGCTTGCTTCTTTAGTTATCAATAAAGATGCTGAGCAGGTCTTATTATTCATAAAAGAGCTTGCACATAAAGGAGAAAATTTAACCAATACTCTTAAAGATTTAACCTCACTTTTTCATAAAATTGCAACAATTCAAGTGGTTAATGACCCAAAGCAAGTGTCTTCAGATATAAATGAACTTTCAAATATTATTTCAGCACAGGATTTACAGCTTTACTATCAGATTGCAATTAATGGTCAAAAAGATATGCATCACTCCCCAAGTGAGCAAATTGGACTTGAAATGACTTTATTAAGAATGATAGCATTCCATCCAGATGAGCAGGTTGAAAAAAAAACTCTAAAATCAGCTCAAAGTAATCCCCCTGCCAATGAAGAGCCTCCTACAGACACAATTCAAGATAAACCTCCTATTAAGCAAAAGTCTCCAAATGAAGTGGATATCAGAAGTATTCAAAAAATAGAAAATCAATTAAACATAAAATCTCAAGATGATTGGGAAAAAATAATTACTGATTTAGGTTTTGATGGCGCTGCAAAAATGCTTGTTAAAAATACAATATTTGTCACTCTTAAAGATCAAAATCTTTCTCTCACCTTAAGCGATGACTTTATTAATTTACTTACGCAAAATACGCAGAGCTCAATTGAAAAAACATTAAATAAAACCTACCCTGGAATATCATTAATGATTGAACCAGGTCAAACCAATGGTAGCTCCTTATCGCAAAAAGAATCAGTAAAAAGTGAGGAAAAACGCAAACAAACAGAAAGTCAATTTTTAAGTGATGATGGACTTAAAGAATTACAAGAGGTGTTTAACTCTCAAGTAGATCTTAAATCAATTAAATCCATAAAGGAGTCAGACAATGTTTAAGGGTGGAATGGCAGAAATGATGCAAAAAGCAAAACAAATGCAAGAAGACATGGAGACTGCACAAGAAGAAATTAAACTTCTCACCTGTGAGGGTATTTCAGCATCTGGCTCAATTAAAATTATATTAAATGGAGAATATAAAGTTACTAATATTTATATAGATGATTCACTATTATCAGACAAAGAAATGTTAGAAGATTTAATTATGTCAGCCGTTAATGATGCATCTTCAAAAGTAAACAGCGCATCTAAAGATAAAATGAAAAATGTTACTGGTGGTTTAAACCTCCCTTTTTAGCAATCAACTAAATAACAACTATGATTGAAAAACTTAACAAAGCGTTTAGCAAATTACCAGGTGTTGGATCAAAGACAGCCCAAAGGTTTATTTACCATCTCTTAGAAAGAGACAGACCAGGAGGGCTAGAAATTGCCAAAGCCCTTACAGATGCAATGGAAAATGTTAAAAACTGTAAAAAATGTAGAACATTAACTGAAAAAAATATTTGTGAGATCTGCTCTAATATTTCCCGAGATAATACTCAATTGTGTGTTGTTGAAACCCCATCAGATATTCATGTTATTGAGCAAAGTGGTGTCTATACTGGAAAGTACTTTGTACTTAGTGGTTATCTTTCACCAATTGATGGAATTGGTGCAGCTGAATTAGGATTAAACGAGTTAGAGGAGCTGCTTAGCAAAAGTGATATTAGTGAAATAATTTTAGCTACTAATGCAACAATTGAAGGAGAAGTAACTGCACATTATATTCATAATTTAGCTAAAAAATATCAAGTAAAAACAACTAGAATTGCTCATGGAATTCCACTCGGAGGCGAGCTTGAATACACAGATATCAATACAATTGCACACGCTCTTTCAGGTCGAAAAGATTATGATTAACTAGCCCTTAAAGCCTTATCTTGACTTAAGTAATTATTGTATAATACGTAAGTTATATCTGACACCTCGCCTTCATGGAAAAAACATACAACCCAGAGCTAATCGAACAAAAATATCGCGATTTATGGGAGCAAGGCGACCTCTTCTCTTCAAAAGCAAATTCAGCTAGTAAAGATTCGTACAGTATTGTTCTTCCTCCTCCCAACGTAACTGGTAGCCTTCATATGGGTCATGCTTTTCAGCATACTATCATGGATGTTTACACTCGATACAACCGAAGTAAAGGTAAGCAAACCCTATGGCAGCCGGGTACAGATCATGCGGGCATTGCAACTCAAATGGTAGTCGAAAGGCAGCTTGGACTTGAGAATATTTCTAGACACGACTTGGGCCGTGAGAAATTTACAGAAAAAGTCTGGGACTGGAAGTCTAGATCTGGTGGCACTATAACTTCTCAAATGAGGCGACTAGGGGCCTCAGTTGATTGGGAGAGAGAGCGCTTTACAATGGATGAGCCTCTATCTAAGGCCGTTCAAAAAGTATTTATTGATCTTTATAATGAAGGCTTAATCTACCGAGGAAAAAGACTTGTTAACTGGGATCCTGTTCTTTTAACTGCAGTATCTGACCTTGAAGTCATTAGTACTGAAGAGCAAGGGTTTTTATGGCATATTAGATATCAAGTTGCTGACTCAGATAAAGTCCTGGTTGTTGCTACAACAAGGCCAGAGACTATGTTTGGAGACACAGCGGTTGCAGTTCATCCAGAGGACCCTCGCTACCAACACCTCATTGGAAAGTTCATAGACCTTCCTCTTTCCAACAGAAAAATTCCAATTATTGCAGACGACTATGTGGATATGGAATTTGGAACAGGTTGCGTAAAAATTACTCCTGCTCATGACTTTAATGATTATGACATTGGACAAAGACATAATCTTGAGATTATAAATATATTAACTGACAATGCCAGTATAAACACTAACGCGCCTGATAAATATCAAGGGCTTGATCGTTTTGATGCACGTAAAGAGACTATTAAAGACCTTGAAAGTCAAAATCTAATTGAAAAAATTGACCCTCATACCCTCATGGTTCCTAGGGGTGATAGAACAAATAGCATTATTGAGCCCTACATGACAGATCAATGGTTTGTCAAAGTTAAGCCTTTAGCTGGTCCCGCCATAGATGCTGTAAAAAATGGTGACATTCGATTTGTTCCTGAAAACTGGAATAAGACTTATTTTAACTGGATGGATAATATTCAGGATTGGTGTATTTCACGTCAAATTTGGTGGGGACATAGAATACCTGCTTGGTATGACAAGGAAGGTAAGTTTTATGTAGCAAATAATCTTGAAGAAGCTCAAGTGCAAGCTGGATTTGGAGTTGATTTAGTTCAAGATGAAGATGTTTTAGATACTTGGTTTTCTTCTGCATTATGGCCCTTTTCAACTCTAGGATGGCCAGAAAAGACTCCTGAATTATCTCGCTTCTATCCAACTAGCGTTCTTGTTACCGGTTTTGACATCATATTTTTCTGGGTAGCTCGTATGATTATGTTTGGGCTAAAATTTGCTAAAGATGTACCCTTTAAAGATATTTATATTACTGGTCTTATTAAAGATGGTAATGGTCAAAAAATGAGCAAATCTAAGGGAAATGTTTTGGATCCAATTGATTTAATTGATGGTATTTCACTTAATGATCTTCTTGAGAAAAGAACTCAAGGAATGATGCAGCCAAAGTTAGCTGAAAGAATACAAAAACAAACTAAAAAAGAATTTCCCGATGGGATTCCTGCATTTGGAACTGATGCAATACGTTTTACTTTTACTGCTCTTGCGTCATTTGGTCGAGATATTAAATTTGATTTAAAAAGAGTTGAAGGCTATCGAAACTTTTGCAATAAACTTTGGAATGCATCACGATTTGTCCTAATAAACCTTGAGTCTAAGTCAATTAATGTTAACGCTGAGTTATCTAACCAAGATAAGTGGATACTATCCAGGCTCCAGCACACAAAAATTGAAGTTGAAAAACATTTGGCTGATTATCGACTAGATTTGATGAGTCAAACTTTATATGAATTTGTTTGGCATGACTATTGTGACTGGTATTTAGAACTTTCAAAACCACTATTAGAGAATAGTAAAACAAAACAAGGCTGTGAGGCAACTCTTTTGAAAGTTTTATCAGAAACTTTAGTCTTACTTCATCCGATCATCCCTTTTATTACAGAAGAAATTTTTGAACAATCTCAAAAACTTCAAAGTAGCTCTGATGAGAGGCTTATTTCTCAGGCGTTTCCTGAGCCTGAAGAGGCTCTTTTTAATAACGAGGCAGAATCTGAGATTGAATGGCTTAAAGAATTTATATTGGGAATTAGAAAAATTAGAGGTGAAATGAATATTTCTCCTGGAAAGCCTTTAAAATGCTTTATAAAGAGCTTTAATTCTAGGGATAAGGATTATATTGAAAACAATAAATCAATCATCTTTATCCTAGCTAAGCTAGATAGTATTGAACTATTAGAGATAAATGAAGAAGAACCTGAGTCTGCAATTGCACTAGTGGGAGAAATGAAAATTTTAATTCCTCTAGCCGGTCTTATTGATAAAAATGCGGAAAAAGATAGACTTAATAAAGAAATTGATAAATTAATAAAACTTAAAGCTCAATTCTCAGGAAAACTAAATAATAAGAAATTTTTAAGTGGTGCGCCTGAAACTGTAGTTAAAAAAGAGCAGGACAAACTTGCAACTGTTGAAAAGGCATTGCAAGATATGGAGTCACAACTTACAAAAATTTCTTTACTATGAAATACAATGTAATTCATTGAAAAATCATGGAAAAAACATTTTTAGGAAATTTGAGAACGATAGAATACTGATAAAATTAAATATGATTAAATATAAAGCAATAACGTTAACTCTCATTCTTCTAACTTTTAAAGTTAGCGCAGAATCTTTTGTCTATATTACTGACCAACTAGATATCCCTATTCGAACTGATCAAAGCTTTGGACAAAATATAATTCGTCTACTTCCATCTGGAACTGAGCTTTCTTTATTGCAAAGTACTGAAGATGGATGGGCTCAAGTTCAGTTTGATGATACTATTGGATGGATTAAATCGTTTTATATCTCAAATGAGCCTCCTGCCCGTGAAGAGCTTAAAAAACTTACTAGAACTTATAATGCTAATAAACTATTAATATCAAAACTTACCGGCGAAAAAGAAGTATTAGAAAGTGAGCTTTCAACCTTAAAACAAGAAAATAAAGAATTAGTAATTCAGAGCTCTAAATCACAAGCTGAAAAGGAGCATGTTGAGCAAATTTATCAAGATGCCTTAAAGTTAGAGCACGAAAATGAAAAACATATTCAAGAAAAACTTCAGCTTAAAGCAGAGCTTCAATTGACAGAAAATAATACTCAAATTCAAAAAGATACCAGCTCGAGAAATTGGTTTATAGTTGGTGCAATAGTGCTTTTCTTTGGAATGATTATTGGATTTATTATCCCTGGTCTTCTTAATAGAAGACGGTACAAATAATTAGGAGAACTAGATGAAAGAATTAAAAAAAGCGCTTACCTTTGACGATATACTATTAGTCCCTGCTCACTCTGAAGTACTTCCAAAAGAAGTTGATTTAACATCAAGGCTCACTAGTCAAATCACATTAAATACGCCTATTATTTCTGCTGCTATGGACACAGTTACCGAGGGTAAGCTTGCTATTGCAATTGCTCAAGAAGGCGGTATGGGAGTGATTCACAAGAACATGTCTATTGAAGCTCAAGCTAGAGAAGTAAGAAAAGTAAAACGTTTCGAATCTGGAATCATCAGAGATCCAATTAGTGTTGATGCATCTGCTAGCATTAAAGATGTATTTGCTCTTCAAGCTCAGCATGGTATTTCAGCATTGCCAGTTGTCTCAAACAACATTTTAGTTGGCCTCATTACAAGCCGTGATGTGTTATTTGAAACTCGCCTTGATGAGATAGTTAAAAATGTAATGACTCCTCAAAAATCACTAATTACAGTCGAAGAAGGCACTTCTATGGAAACCGTCCGCAAACTTCTTCAAAAACACCGCATTGAAAGGGTCTTAGTTACTGATGAAAAATTTAAATTAGGTGGAATGATTACTGTTAGTGATATTAAGAAAACGAGTGACTTTCCAAAAGCCGCAAAGGATGATCTAGAGAGGCTTATTGTTGCAGCTGCAGTTGGTGTTGGAAAAGGAACAGGAGATCGTATTAGTGCGCTTGTGAAGGCTGGTGTTGATGTAATAGTTATTGACACTGCTCATGGTCATTCTCAAGGTGTAATCGATCGGGTCATCAAAACAAAAAAAGATTTTCCTAATTTAGAAATTATTGCAGGAAATATTGCAACTGCACAAGCTGCTTTAGATCTTGCTAAGGCTGGCGCTGATAGCGTAAAAGTTGGAATTGGACCAGGGAGTATATGCACAACTAGAATTGTAGCAGGCGTTGGCGTTCCTCAAATTAGTGCAATTTCTGATATTGCTGACGCCCTTAAAGGAACCAATGTAACTGTAATTGCTGATGGAGGCGTTCGTTTCTCTGGGGATGCTGCTAAAGCTTTTGCTGCTGGCGCTCATTGCGTTATGTTAGGCTCTGTGCTTGCGGGAACTGAAGAGTCACCGGGAGAGGTTGAGCTTTTTCAAGGAAGATCTTATAAAGCATACCGAGGAATGGGCTCAATTGGAGCAATGGGGCAAGCTCATGGCTCATCAGATCGATACTTTCAAGCCGAACTTGCAGCTGAAAAACTAGTTCCAGAGGGAATAGAAGGAAGAGTTCCTTTCAAAGGATCTATAAGACCTATTATTCATCAGATGGTCGGAGGTATAAGATCATCTATGGGATATACTGGCTGTAAAAATCTTGAAGCCATGAGAACAAAAGTTCAATTTGTTCAAGTTACCACTGCAGGTATGACAGAATCACATGTTCATGATGTTTCAATTACTAAGGAAGCGCCAAACTACCATCAATAAAATTAATTTTTTTACTCTTCGTCTAAGGCCTTAAGTTTAAGAAAATCTTTCTTATGGCCTGGCTTGGCGATAATCTCTAAATAAAATGATTTGAGATTTTCAGCTTCTGCCTCACTGATGCATTTACTTATCTCAGAAGATAAAATAACCTCAGCCTTTTCAACAGAAGGGCCAAACTTACAATCAAAATTCCAACAATCAAAATCATCAGGAAGAGATTTTCTATTCTCTCTTTTTAAATATTTTTTAACGTCACGTCTAGCTGCTTCAATAAGTCTAGCGGGTTTAATTTTAGGATGAACCAATTCAAATGTCTTTTTCATTATTGAATTACTATAAATGATTAAAAAGAGTATATTTTAATTAAATAAGCTCATTGAAGTTAAGTTACTTTAATAACACAATAAATACCTTTAACATTCTTTTTAACCATATAGTCATGTTTCCTTATATCTAAAACCTTCCAAATATTTATAGACTCTAAATGCTTAATTGCAATATCAAAGCCTTGTGACTCATAAACATTTTCATTAATTGTAAAACAAATGATGCCTTCTGGTTTAACAATTCTAACTAACTCAGAAAACCTTTCTGGACCAACGTGTCCATGAGTAAAGACCCCAACACAAAGTGCTGCATCGTAACTGTTAGATTCAATAGGGAGTAATTTATTTAAATTTCCTAGAAAAAGAGAGTTGTACCCCCTGCCTTGAGCAATATCAATCATTTCTTGAGAGATATCAATTCCATCAAAATTTGAAAAACCAAGGTTTTTAAGCTCTAATCCAACTAGCCCAGTACCACATCCAACATCTATTATCTTAAGCTTACTATCTTTTAGGTATTCATGAAAAATCTGAACAGAATTAGGCTGAGATACTGTTCCTAATACATCATCATTATCCTTATCATAAAGTAAGGCCCAATCTTTATAGGCACCTATAAGCTCATCTTCATTTTGACTTTTATAGACACCTAAAAGGTTGTCTTCATTTTTACTTTTAGAGGAATCAAAATTATCCTGTAGC
>CAJQRX010000049.1 GCA_905612405.1 uncultured Candidatus Thioglobus sp. | reverse complement strand
AACAGGCTGGAGACCATATTCCTTTGGATGCTGAGCGAGGGTACCATGTTGAATATGATATGAAAGATCCATTATTAAATAGACCTTGCTGCTCTGCAGAGAGTGGATTTTATATGTCTCCAATGACTGGAAGATTAAGAGTTGTTGGAACTGTTGAGCTGGGAGGATTAAGTCCAGAAATCTCTAGGCATAGAGTAAATCACTTAGAAAAAGGAGCTTTAAGTTTTTTTCCAAACCTAGGAAAACCAAGTAGGGAGTGGCTGGGTTTTCGTCCATCAATTCCTGATAGTAAGCCAGTTATTTCTCAATCTAGTAAAGGTAATGATATTATTTACGCCTTTGGACATGGTCATATTGGGCTAACTTTGGCGCCAGTCACTGCAGAAATTGTTGAGTCAATTATTACTATGTCTAAACCACCACTTTCAATTTCTGAATTCTCAGTCAAAAGGTTCTGAAATAACCACAGCTTTAGCTTTATTATAAGTTAGGTTTATTTCTTTTTAACAAATCTCATTAGGCGTTTCTTTTTTTGAACTTGTCGAGCCGAAAGAATATTCTTTTTATCTTTAAATGGATTTTCACCACTCTTATATTGGATTTTTACAGGCGTATTTGTAAGCTTTAAAGATGTAATAAAAAAATTCTTTAAGAAACGCTCATAGCTACTCGGAACACTATCAACATGATTGCCGTGAAATGTAAAAGTTGGTGGAAAAACATCAGACTGATTTACAAATTTTAATCTAAGTCTTCTGCCAGCAACAGGAGGGGGTGAGTGGGCCTTATTGGCTTGCTCTAGAATTCTATTGAGTTGTGAGGTTGGGTGTCTCCCGCCAGCATGCTCAAAAGATCTTTTAATGGGTCCAAATAATTTTCCAACACCAGATCCGTGAAGGGCTGAAATATAATGAACTGAAGCATAGTTTATAAATGATAGCTTAATATCGAGTTTTCTTTTTACTTCGCTTTTTTGATAATCATCCAAGCCATCCCACTTGTTAATTGCAATTAAAAGGGCGCGACCCTTATCTGCTATCATTCCTAAAAGAGTCGCATCTTGTTCAGTAACGCCTTCGTGAGCATCTAAAACTAGAACCACAACGTGTGAATCTTCAATGGCATCTTTGGCCTTAATAATACTAAAAATTTCGACTTTATGGCTGACGCTTCTTTTACGCCTTATTCCAGCTGTATCAATTAAGGTGTATTGCTGACCTTCTCGCTCAAAAGGGATAAAGATTGAGTCACGAGTTGTTCCAGGAAGATCTACCGCCATAACTCTTTCTTCACCCAATATGCGGTTAATGAGTGTTGATTTACCAACATTAGGTCTGCCTAAAACAGCTACTGCAATTCCCTTAACTTCTGGGATTATATCTTCTGTTACAGCAGGAAGAAGAGGAATTGTTTTTTCAATGAGATCTGGAATTCCTTGATTATGCTCTGCTGATATAAGGCAAGGATCCCCTAACCCGAGTTCATAAAATTCTGCAGCTGAACTTTTATTTAATCCTTCGGCCTTATTGCATACCAAGATAATATTTTTTCGAAGTTTTCTAAGCTGAGAGGCAATATCTAGATCAAGAGAAGTAACTCCATCTTTATTGCTGACAATAAAATAGATTACATCAGACTCATTAAGCGCACTAAGTACTTGAGCGTGTATCCCAGAATCAATAATTGACTCCTCGTGTGTCATACCGCCAGTATCAACAATAGTGCAATGAATGTCATCATCAAGCTCGATATTCACATATTGACGATCACGCGTTAAGCCTTCAAAGTCAGAAACAAGTGCCTGACGAGACTTGCTAAGACGATTAAATAGTGTCGACTTGCCTACATTAGGCCTGCCAACCAATGAGATGATGGGGTAGCTCAAAATTTTTAAGGAATTTACATTAATTCAGATCGTCTAACTTAATCTGAATTAGTTGGGTAAGGCTTGAGTTTGCAGTAACATTAGCGATTGCAAGACTGTAGTATTTTTTAGCCTCATCTTTATTGCTAAGATCTAAATAAATATCACCCATAAGATTATAAAATAAACCAGAAAACCCTTCTCCAGCATCAACATCAAGAATTGCTAGTGCTTCATTGTGTTCACCAAGTTGTAAGTGAAGTGAAGCAGATCTTAAAATAGCAGTTGAAGCTATAACAACATTTTCACTACTTATTAAAGGCTTTAGAGAGTCAAGTGCAAGAGCGTAATTACCCGCTTCAAATAAATATTTAGCCATTAAGAACGTTGCTTGATCAGCGTAACTGCTTGAAGAGTGATCCTTAATAAGCTTATCATAAGCTCCAATATTAGTGGAATCTGAAGCATAACTTAAATATAAAGTTCTAGCATTCAAAGCTTGACTATCTTGATAATCGCCATATGAATTCCAGCCAAATACTCCTGCAAGACCAAGAATTGCTCCACCAATAATTTGCTTGCCGTTACTATTCCACCATTTTTTAATTTTGTCGACTTGTTCTTCTTCCGTGTCGCTAATTTCTATAAAATTTTTCATAATATCTCCTGAAGATGCTGAATGATACCCTCAAGCTCAATCAATTGCTGAACTCCTTGGCCTTTTAAGGGCTTAATACTCAACTGATTATTTGATAACTCTTCCTCTCCAAGTATTAAAGCAAAATCAGCATTAGATTTATCCGCTTTTTTCATTTGGCTTTTTAAGCTCCCCATACTTACATCATTACTGAGTGTAATATTTGGAAGCAACTGGAGGATTTTTTTGGACAGTTTCATTGATTCAACCTGAGCCTTATAACCTAGAGCAACAAAATAGAGTTGGCACCTCTTGTTAACAAGCTGAGTATTTTTGTCTTGAATTAGAAGGGCTATTCTCTCTAATCCCATTGCAAAGCCAATTGCTGGAGTGGGATTACCACCCATTTTTTCAACTAATCCATCATATCTTCCACCACCACAAATAGTACCCTGCGAGCCTAAATCATTTGAAATCCACTCAAATACAGTTTGATTATAGTAGTCTAAGCCTCTTACAAGTTTTGGATTAACTTCATAAGGAATATCCAGACTATCTAAATAGTTTTTTAAAATAGTAAAGTGCTCTTGAGATTCATCATCTAAATGATCAATCATTTTGGGAGCATTAGAAATTAATAACTCAAGATCTGTATTTTTACTATCTAATATTCTTAAAGGATTTGTCTTTAAACGACGAAGACTATCTTCATCTAGTTGACTTATATTTTCATTAAAAAAGTCGGTAAGAATTTTTCTATAAGAAGATCGACTTTCTTTTGAGCCTAGTGAATTAATTTCTAATCTTGCATTAATTTCAAGAGATTTCCAGAGTGAATCTGTAATGGATATTAACTCAGCATCAACTTTGGCGTCAGAAGCTCCAAAAACTTCTGCACCAACTTGGTGGAATTGTCGGTATCTTCCCTTTTGAGGTCTTTCATGCCTAAACATTGGACCATTATAAAAAACCTTTTGTATTCCTTCGCGCGGTAAATTATGTTCAATCATCATTCGAACTACACTAGCTGTACCTTCAGGCCTTAATGTTAAAGAGTTACCATTATTGTCTTCCCATGTGTACATCTCTTTTTCTACAATATCTGTGACTTCTCCAATTGCACGTGAAAAAGTCTCTGTACTCTCAACAATTGGAGTACGGCAATATTTATAGCCATAAGAAATAAGAAGATTACTAATAGTGTCATCTAAAGAACTCCAAAGGTCTGAGTCTGCTGGCAACAGATCATTCATTCCTCGAATTGCTTGAATTTTATTTGACATCAATAAACTTTAAATAATAATAGTATGTATTTTACCAAGTAAATCTCATGGTGAGCTTAAGCAATAATTAAGTTCTATTAAAAATGCTATAAATTTTTTATTCCACTTGGGACATGTCCAGTAGGAACGTATTGAGATGCTGAGTCACAATGCTGCTGCTGATCATCAAAAAAAATGTCTGCTCCAAACTCTCTTAGAAAGACCCCTTTTTCAAGGCCTCCTAGAAAAAATGACTCATCTATTCGTATCCCCCATTCCCTCATAGTATGAATAACTCTTTTATGAGCTGGGGCCGATCTTGCAGTAACTAATGCAGTTCTTATAGGATTATCTTCTTCAGGAAATGTTGATTGAATTTTTTGTAAAGAAACCAGAAAAGATTTAAATGGTCCAGCTTTTAATTTAATTTTTTCAGAAAGGACTTCGTTTTCATGAAAAGCTTCAAGACCTTTCTCTTGAAATATTTTTTCAGATTCATCTGAAAAAATAACAGCATCCCCATCAAAGGCAATTCTGAGTTGTGAATGATGACTATGGTTTGATTTTGATTCAATAATTGATGCTGCAGCATAGCCTGACTTTAGAGCTTTTTGAACATCATTATAGTTACTAGATAGAAACAAGTCTGCTTCAAAGGCACCAACGAAAGGGTGGGTACTTTCACCACGAGTAAACGCTGCTCTTGAAATATTTAAACCATAATGCTCAATTGAGTTAAAAATTCTGAGGCCAGTATCAGCACTGTTTCTTGAAAGTAAGATCACATCAATTGGAGTCTTTTTACTATTTAATTGAAGTAATTTTTTTACCAAGGTAAATCCTACACCTGGTTCAAGAACCACTTGCTCATTTTTTTGTTGATGCTTGGAATAAGCCTCAATGCCTTCATCTTTAAAAATTTGGTGAGAGTGGTCAAGATTAAACAATGCTCTTGATGATATTGCAATAACTAATTTTGTATTTTCAGTTTCTATTTGCTTTTTGACCATTCCGCTCCATTGTATCTATCCAAACAATAATCTAACCATCTTAGCATGAAGAGGTTAAGCTCTAATTGAAAGGCTAAATCACTGCAGTCGTCAATTAAAGGATGAGAGTTATTAATTCTTGTTTCTTTACATATTGAGATAACCTCTAAAAGTCTTGCATCAAAATAAATTTTAAAACAAATATCTGGCCGATTAATAATTGCTTCTTGAGACTTAATCTTGTGAGTTAATGTATATGTTCCTGTATATGGGGCCTTATCATGACAAAGTAAAAATAGGTCATTAGATGGTCTTTTTATTCCAACAAAGTCATCCTTAATAGAGGGTAGAAGGGGTATAAGTCTTGAAATTTTTTTAAAGTTAAGTTCAAAAATATCAGATATATTTGAGTAGGTTACTTTTTTTTGGTTATAAATTAACTTATTTAATATTTGATCGTTTGTCATAGCCACACTGTTTCACAATAAATTTCGCCTTCTACACTCAAATGGTAATGGTTGTAACCAATCATATCACAATCGTTAAATTGCCAAGCTGAAGATGGGCAGGAGAAGAGTTTTAAACCTTTGCGATTAAATTCTTTACATTCATGAGCGTGACCCCAAATAATTGCTTTTATATTTTTGAATTGATCTACAACATTAAAAAAATCAGCAGTATTTTCTAGAGATAACTCATCATTCCATTCACTTTCCATAGATACTGGTGGATGATGCAAGCAAAGAATAATAAACTTGTTATTTAGAGATAATATTTTTTCACTTAATAGTTGTAATTGTTCATCACTTAAAAAACCACCTACTTTATTTTTTTGCGTTGAGTTTAAGGTAATTATTTCCCAGTTATCAATCGAGAGACTTTTTAAATAATTTTTATTAAAAATAATTGGAAAATGTAAATCATCATCATGATTACCAGGCAAGACAGAAAAACTTACATCAATTGGTGCTATAATTTTTTTTATTATTTCATAAGAAACTAAGGTACCGTTTTCAGTTAAGTCTCCACTAATTATTAATGCATTAAAGGATTTTAGTGTAAGGTCATTAATTATCAAACTTAAATTAGCTTGAGTGTTAATTTTTCTGACTAGTTTTTGATCGTCAATATGGCAATCGCTAATTTGAATAAAAGAATTTATCATGGAAGGTTCATTGAATAAATATTTGTAACTTTAAAAATCACCCTGGTCAAAGTTTGACATATTTTTAACATATGATGCATCCATTTGATCATCACTAACGCCTTGAAACCTGTCTTCAAAGGCTAAATCTTCAAATTTAGAATATTGCCCAACGAAAGCAAGTTTGATATTACCAGTTGCACCATTTCTATGTTTCGCAATTCTCAAATCTGCCTTGCCTACTTCCTCTGGATTTGTGTAAGAATCATCATGATAAACTTCATCACGATAGATAAAACCAATAATATCTGCATCTTGCTCAATTGATCCAGATTCTCGTAAATCAGCCATTTGAGGTATTCTTCCTTTACCAGTCTTTGAGCGAGATTCAACGCCTCGATTTAGTTGAGATAGGGCTATTACTGGAACATTAATTTCTTTGGCAAGTGCTTTTAATGACCTAGAAATTTCTGAGATCTCTTGAACTCTATTTTCTGACTTTCCATGAACAGTCATTAATTGCAAGTAATCAACCATAATAAGGCCTAAATCAGGATATTTTCTTTTAAGTCTTCTACATTTAGCCCGAATTTCAGTTGGTGTAATTGACGGCGTTTCATCTATTAAAATTGTATTCTCTTCAAATGCTCTTACTGCATGATTAAAGCTATTCCAATCAATTTCTGACATATCACCATCACGTAATTTACTCGAATCTATACGCCCAAAAGATGAAATCATTCTTATAACAAGTTGTTCTGTTGGCATTTCAAGACTAAAGACTGCAACAGGTGTCGAATTATGAATTGCCACATGCTCAACGATATTCATTGATAAAGCAGTTTTACCCATACTTGGCCTTCCTGCAATAATTATTAAATCACCATTTTGAAGTCCTGATGTCAATTTATCCAATTCAGAAAATCCAGTTTCAGTTCCCTTGAATCCTTTCTTTTCTTGCATTTCATGAACACGATTAACTACATCTTTGATGATATCTTTAACATTTGTGATCTCTTGTTTGTTGCGACTAACTTGTTCAGCTATTTCAAAGATTTTTCTTTCAGACAAATCGAGTAAATTGTTTACTTCAATATCTTTAGGATGAAAGGCAGTATCAGCTAACTCTCTTCCAATTTTTATAAGTTGCCTAAATATTGAAAGCTCTCTTACATGCTTTGCATAAGCTTCAATATTAGAAACACTGGGAGTATTTTCTGCTATCTGAGCAAGGTATGTAAACCCACCAATTGACTCTTCATCATGGGTTTTGATAACCTGCTCTTTAACAGTAAGTATATCAGCAGGTTTATCGTGCTCAAGAAGGACAACTATTGCGTCATAAATTATCCGATGAGAGGTTTGATAGAAATCATCTGAGCTTACTATATTGACAACATTGTCCCATGAATCATTGTGCAATAAAAGGCCACCAAGAACTGATTGTTCTGAGTCAATGGAGTTTGGCGGTATTTTTGGGTTTTCAATATCCATTAATGCTCTTGAGAAAAATAAAAAGCCCTCGAAAAGGGCATTTTATTTTAACTTACTTATGTGAATTGAATTGACTTATTCTGTTTGTGTCGCAGCTATAACTATTACTTTTATTGAAACAACAACTTCTGCATATAGAGAAACAGTAACTTCATATTCACCTGTATTTCTTATTGCTTCAGGTATATTAATATTTCTCTTTTCAACTTCAAATCCTTGCTTAAGAAGATTTTCAGCTATATCAGCAGGGCTTACAGACCCATAAAGTTTTCCTTCTTCACCTGCATTTGCAGAAATTGTACAAATAACATCTGACATTGCAGTTTCTTTTGATTGAGCATCAGTCATTGATGCAAGTTCTTTAGCTTCAAGTTCTGCACGTATTGTTTCAAAAGTAACCATATTTGCTTTGTTTGCGGGTTTTGCTTTTCCTTGAGGAATTAGATAGTTTCGAGCATAACCTGACTTAACATTTGCAATATCACCAAGGCTGCCTAATTTTTCATTTTTTTCTAATAAAATTACTTTCATGAGGTTTCCTATTTTTTGTGTTTATCAGTATATGGAATTAATGCCAAGAATCTAGCTCGTTTAATAGCAGTAGTTAGCTGTCTTTGAAATCTAGCTGTTGTCCCAGTTATTCTTGATGGGGTTATTTTTCCACTTTCATCAATATTCCTGAGTAAAGTTTCCACATCTTTATAATCGATTTCCTTAACACCAGCTTTTGTAAAACGACAAAAACGGTTGATAGGGATTTGAAATTTACGTCTTTTAGTTACTTGTTTTTTTGCCATTATAATCTCCTATTTCTTGTCAGCATCACGATCTTTGGCTTTATCCTTACCATGATCTTTGTCAGATTCTGTAACCATAATTGATGGTTCAGTGATAGCTTCTTTCTTAGAAATTATTAGGTTTCTAAGAATGGCATCATTGAATCGAAAGTTATAGTTTAATTTGTCGAGAGTATCTTTATCACACTCAATATTCATCATTAAATAATGTGCTTTATAGATTTTGTCGATTGGGTAGGCGAGGTGCTTACGACCCCAGTCTTCATGCCTGTGAACTATTCCACTACCTGAAGTAATTAGTTCTTTGTATTTTTCAATCATTGTCGTTACCTGAGTACTTTGATCAGGGTGAACAATGAGAGTTATTTCATAATGTCTCATTTACATCTCCTTATGGGTTTATAAAAAGCTTGTCAACTAATGCTGATCAAGCAAGGAAGGGAGTATTTTATACTACTTAATCTACATTTAATCAATTATTTGCAGTTCTTATCATATTATGTAGACATTGAGATAAACTATTTAATTTTATGATTTTATACTTTACTAAATGACAAATAAATTTGAAGTTTTTATAGATAAATTAGCAAGCAATGAGGCCATTATTGAAGGAAGAATTCTAAGAATAGGTTTTTGTGGCTCGTTCATTATTGCTCACTCAAACAGTAGTAATTTTTATTACACGTTCTTGTACTTTAATTAAATTAATAATGAAATCGATTACTAGCTATTGGATTAAACGAATACTTTTTTTATGTATCGTAATTTTTATTTCATATTTATTATATTTGAATAGTATAGTTAAAGCCAAATTTTCTTCAGACATTGAGTCAATAGAGAATGTCATTCAGGTTCAATATTCTTTTGATGATTATCCCAAGGACTTAGTTAATATGCTCTTGCTGGTTGAAGATCAATCATTTTTTAATCATAGTGGTATTGACTTTAAGGAAATTTTAAGAGTTTTATATGGTTATTTATTTGATGAAAAAGAGCTTAGAGGTGCAAGCACAATAACCCAGCAGTTGATAAAAAACTCACTACTCTCAAGAGATAAAACATTAACAAGAAAAACTAAAGAATCTTTAATGGCAATCTTATTAGAACTATCATATGACAAAAAATTCATTCTTGAGAGATATATGAATACGGTATATTTGGCCCAGCAAGGCTCAACTGCTTTTCATGGCTTTGCTAGTGGAAGCTTGTACTATTTTAACAAAGATGTAAGTAGTTTAAATTTAAAGGAAATGGCTACGCTTGTTGCATTACTTAAAGGCCCCTCTTATTACAATCCTGTGAATTTTCCTGATCGCCTTAAAAAACGTGTTGAAATGATTTTGTCGATGCACAAAGACTATAAAAGAATAATTTGATGAATATACTCGCTATAGATACTTGCACTGAGGTTGCATCTGTTACTTTATATTCTTCTGGAGTAAGGACTAGTAGAGTACTGACTAACGTTGACAAAAGTTCAGGACATATCCTGAGACTCTGTGACGAGGTTTTTGAAGAGTCAGGCAAGCAATTAAAAGAAATTAATTTAATTGCATATTCAAAAGGGCCTGGCGCCTTCACAGGAGTGAGAATGTGTATTGGTGTTGTGCAGGGGCTTTCACTTTCTTGTAGTATTCCTACCATTGGTTTTTCAACACTTGAATTGTTAGGATTTAGGGCATCTAAAATACTTAAAGTAGAGAAAATTGCTATTGCACTTGATGCGCGAATGGGAGAGGTTTACTGGGCAGTTTATGAGCATGGTGCTGTAAGTAAAATGAAAATTTGCAATCCTGAAGATGTCGATTACTTAGATGCTGATTTTGTAGGCGTAGGAACAGGGTGGGGAGCACATCATGATAAACTTCACTTGGCTTCTAATGTTAAGTTAACTGAGCTTACTATCTACCCTGAAGCATGTGAATTGGTAGATTTATCTCTTCTTGCAATTGAGACTGGTCAAAGCCCAACATTCGAACTCCCTGAGCCAATATATTTACGAAACAATGTCGCTCAAAAATCATTAAAATAAAATCTTTTTTTTATAGCTTTTTTTAGTTATGTGGAAATGGATTCAAAGGCAGTCGTCTCCTAAATTTTTTTACCAAACCTGTATCAAACTTACCCCTTGGTTTTTTTGGCCATTTATTGGTTTTTTAGGAGTTGGTCTCTACTGGGCGCTTATTGTTTCTCCTGCGGATTATCAACAAGGAGATGGTTACAGAATTATTTTCATTCATGTACCTAGTGCAATTTTATCAATGATGGTTTACGCAATCATGGCTATTGCTGGTGGTATTGGACTTATCTGGCAAATTAAAATGGCTGAAGTGGTTGCAAAGGTTTCAGCGCCTATTGGTGCTGCCTTTACAATTATTGCATTAGTCACAGGAGCTGTCTGGGGAAAGCCAATGTGGGGAGCTTGGTGGGTTTGGGATGCAAGACTTACTTCGGAGCTTATCCTGTTATTTTTGTACTTAGCGTATATGTCACTCAATAGTGCATTTGATAATCCTAGAACAGCTGCTAAAGCGAGCTCTATTTTGGCGATAGTTGGATTGGTAAATTTACCTATTATCCATTATTCAGTAAAATGGTGGAATACCCTTCATCAAGGCTATTCAGTTGGAACTGGTGGCTTAAAAGATCCTGATATGCAAATTGCTCTTGCGTTAATGTTTGTAGCATCTATTTTTCTTTATGCTTTATTAGTGGCTATTAAAGCTAGAACTGAGGTTTTGATTCGTGAGCAAAATTCACGCTGGGTTCAGGATGAAGTAAATATGGGAGTATCAATATTGGTAAAGTCTAAAGCCTCAGTTATATCAAGTCTATTTAGTGTTGTAATATTAGCAATTTGTGTAATTGTTATTGCTGATTATATATTTGCATATCAAGATAATAGTGAACTAACATTCGCAAATTATTTTTCTTTTTTACCCTATGGAAAATATGCTTTTTATGTTTGGCTAGCATATGGTGTTTCTGCAATAACAGTCATTGCTTTATTTTTTGGGGCTGCGATTAATCATAATAATGTTTTTATTTCATTAAATAATAAATACTCAAGAAAGTAATGACTAAAAGACAAAACCGTATGCTTCTTGTTGCGCTTCTTTTATTTGGAGTATTTTCAGCTGGCTATCTAGTTCTCAAAGCTTTTAATGAAAATTTACTATATTTCTATACGCCAACTGATGTTGCAAACGGCAAAGCTCCAGTTGGAAAAAGCTTTAGAGTAGGTGGTCTTGTTGAAAAAGGTAGTTTAATAAGAAGCGATATGATAGTTACTTTTGTATTGACAGACAATAATAAAACTATTAAAGTAATTTATGATTGGGAACGTTATGGGTTATTACCAAATCTTTTTGGAGAGGGGCAGGGAGTTGTTACGAGTGGCTCATTAACTTCTAAGTGTGAAAAAAATTGGTTTGGTAATCAATGTAAATATACATTTCTGGCAACAGAGGTATTAGCTAAGCATGATGAAAACTATATGCCGCCTGAAGTTGCTGCAGCATTAAAATCTACGGAAATAAAAGAATGAAAAAAATATTTATCCTCTTAATTGCATCTATTACTCTTGTAGCATTATTTGCTGTATTTTATTTTAGTTTAAACTCAGACTCAGAAGAGCTTCCCTCTCCTTTTTTAGGAAAAATGTTTCCTAGTATTCAAGGTAAAGATTTTTACACAGATGAGACCATCGAAGTTTCAGATCTGTTCGCTAGTAATATAACTTTAGTAAATGTTTGGGCATCTTGGTGTACTACCTGTCGAAAGGAGCATCAAATGATTATGAATATTGCTGAAAACACAGATATACAAATGATAGGCATTGACTACAAAGACACTAGGGAAAATGGTGCAAAGTATTTAGAAATTATGGGCAATCCTTTTGATGAAATTATATTTGATCCAAGTGGTAAGATTGGAATGGATCTTGGAGTTTATGCAACACCTGAAACTTTTTTAGTTAATGAAAAAGGCGTTATTCTTTATAAGCATATTGGTGAAATTGATCAAAATGTTTGGGATGAAAAATTTGCTATCCACTTGAAATCCATTGAAAGTTAAAGAATTTTTATAAATTATATTTTTTTATTCTAATTTATTATTAGCTATTTATACTGAATGTGGCTTGACACAAGGGTTTAATAATGGATAATCGTGTTGAACACCAGATAAAATTCTTCTGGGCTCACTAATATTATTAAACATTACATGGAGTTTTAAAAATGAATAAATCAGACTTAGTTTCAGCCATTGCTGATCACTCAGGTTTATCTAAAGCAGACGCAGCTCGCGCTTTAGAATCAACAACTAGCGCTATTACTGGCGCATTAGCAAAAGGTGATTCAGTTGCCATTACAGGTTTTGGTAGTTTCTTGGTTAGAGCTCGTGCAGCTCGCAGTGGCCGTAATCCTCAAACAGGCGCTACGATCCAAATTAAAGCCTCAAATGCTCCAGCATTTAAAGCAGGTAAATTATTAAAGGAATCTGTTAACTAAACAGATTTTCTGTCAGTATAATATGCCCGATTCCTGAAGTGATTCGGGCATTTTTTTTTGGGGCGCTTAGCTCAGTTGGGAGAGCATCGCCCTTACAAGGCGAGGGTCACAAGTTCAAGTCTTGTAGCGCCCACCAAAATTGGAGCGGTAGTTCAGTTGGTTAGAACGCCTGCCTGTCACGCAGGAGGTCGCGGGTTCGACCCCCGTCCGCTCCGCCATCTTAGTAGTTTTAATTTAATACACTTTAATACACTTTAATACACTTCTCAGTTCTTTGTTTTTAAGGGCTATACTGGTTTATCCAATTTAATTGTAGTTCCTCTAGTTCAACATAATACGTTCACATCTTTATACTCTGAAAGAAGTATAAAAGTAGGTGTGAATGATTTAGTGATTTAGTGATTTAAATCTAATAATAAACTAGAATGTATCTATGTATATTCTAGTTTTAAATATGATCTCTTTTGAAACATTTAACTAGTTCTAATTTAATTATAATCCTAGTATGAAAAAACTACTCCTACTATTATTGCTATCCCTTGGAGTAGTATCATATATTGTCTCTTCATATTTAAATTCATCTAAGCATATAACATTAGTTGGTGTTGAGGTTGATGAAGAGCCTTACCAACAAGATGCTGCAGAGCTTTATTGTGAGAAAGATAACAGAGATTTAGGCTCTATTTCATTAGACTTCTATAATGATTCTGAGAGTAAAAATGAGAAAATATTAACTGGAAAATGCCAGTTTGGTGATTATCAAATTGAGTTTTACCAATATTCAGGTAAGGTTTATGGCTGTTATGATGGCCTTACTTTTTGTGGGATTATTTCTAATAGAAAAAGTTTTATAGATGATTTACCAGTAATAGTTAAAGATATAAATGGTGAAGTTTTTAAAACCTCTAAAGATATTTCAGAAAGAGCAGGTGTAATAGAATTATTTCGAGTCCCGACAAGTTTCCCTTATATGGTATTAAGAGTAAACCTCGGCGGTGCTCGCTCAACTGCTTATCTTCATTTTTTTACGGCAAAGCCTTCCTTTAAACAAGTTGCATTCATAGGGCCAGTCAGTGGTTGGCGTGATGATGGCAAGTATATATACTCTAATGAACAGGGTGAATGGCTGATTGATAAGTTTTTAACAGTTCCTACGCCGCATCTTTCAGCTCTTAGCGATTGGCTGCATTTTCCAGTGGCTTATAAATTCGTTGATGACCATCTTGTGAGGGCAGATGAGCATATAAAGTCAAATTTTAAAGTTTATAGCGAAACTGAATTGGAAGGTATTAATGAAGAAGCCCTAAAGATTAAAGCTTTAATTGATGCTCAGACCAATAGTAAGTGGGATATTGTGAACCTCTTGTTTTCAGGAAGGTCAGACATCCCTCTATCAGGAAGGTTTTTTCGTCACTTCACTAATTTTGTTTACGAAGGCCAAGAGGAGTTAGCCTGGCAGATTTTTGAGCAAGCAATTCCAGACTCTTATGACATGCTCCCAGGATACGCTGATAGTATGTATGCAACTAAAAGCATCATGAGAGAAACTATGAAGGACTGGATAGAGGAATATTTTCCTCTTGGAGAGAAAAAACTTTAATAGTTAACTATAAGGATTTCGTTGAAATTGCTAGAAGTTCAGCCTCTCTAAAGTTGGTAAGAAGTTCATAATCGTACCTATTGGTTTTTAATATATAAAGATTTAGTTTCTTAGAGAAGATAAGGTTATGCTGTATGGCGGACTTTTGCTCCGTCATTTTTTAAAAAGATTACAAGCTCTCATTACTTTGAGTAAATTATGTGAAAATGGCATTCATTTAAAATATAGATTCGAAACCCAATGACCGTTGATTCAAATAAAGATAATGACGCTCTTAATGGTGATATTTTTCCGACGTTTGTTAGGTATCTGATACCGTCTATTCTGGGCTTAATTGCAATGACATCTTCGTCACTTGTGGATGGCATTTTTATTGGAAACTACGTGGGTATTACTGCTCTGGCTGCAGTTAATCTTATTATTCCAATAATAACGCTCTTATTCGGCGTTAGCATGATGATGTCAATTGGTGGCTCAGTTCGAGCTGGTAAGTATCTTGGAGAGGGAAATAAGTTAGCTGCATCTGCAATTTTCAGTAAGTCGATAATTTCCATGGCAATCTATGCGCTGGCTCTGATAACGCTCACACTTGTATTTGAAGATCAGATATTTGCAGGTCTTGGCGCTACTAAAGAGCTGTTTCCAGTGATGAGTGAGTATTACCAAATCATTATGCCATTTGTGATTTTTCAGTTGATTATTATCCCGCTGTATTTTTTCATTCGCTTAGATGGCTTACCTAATCTTGCAGCAGCTGCACTTGGAGTTGGTGCGGTCGTTAATATAGCGCTTGATTACTTTTTTATTGCAGTTTATGACTGGGGGTTAACAGGGGCTGCGTGGGCAACAGGTATATCAGAAGTTTTATCTCTACTAGTTATTATGTTTTATTTTTTTATGCCAGAGAGGACGTTAAGTTTTAGTTTTCGTCAGAACAACTGGATGGAGGTTTTTCAGGCGGCATATAACGGAATTTCTGAGTTTATTAATGAAGTGTCTGGTGCTATTATTGCGTTTATCTTTAACTGGATGCTGATTCAGCGGGCTGGAGTTGACGGCGTTGCAGCGATTACTGTTGTAAATTATATGTTGATGACAGGCTTTATGATGTTCTTTGCCATTGAGGATACAAGCCAGGTAATGATTTCTCAAAATTATGGAGCTCGCAATGCTGAGCGCACTCGAGCTTTTCTAAAAACTGCTTGCGTAATAGTTGCTCTTCTAAGTTTATTTTTTATAACTGTATTAGTAACAGCAAGTGAGCCTCTGATCTATTTATTTGTTAATGAGAAGGACAGCGCTAAAACTGTCATATTGGCATTAGAGTTTGTTACATATATTTGGCCAATTTTTATTTTTGCTGGCTTTAATATGATGATAACTGGCTACCTAACTGCTATTCATTTGCCTTTTCAGTCTGCTCTTTTGGCTTTAAGTCGGGGATTGATTCTTCCAACTGGCCTTTTAATACTTTTTTATAGTTTATTATCTGATTTCCGATTTATTGCTGCCCTTTCAATTGCAGAAGGGATTGCTTTTATCTTTGCTATAGTATTATTTCTTCGATATAGCCCTCAAAAAGCCATATCAAGTTATCTGAAAAGAATTTAGATTTTAGCTAAATTTATTTCACAAGTAATCTTTATCTAAATAACTCCTAATCTTCATTTACCCTTTATATGCTCAATTAAAATGAATGTTATGAAAAACAAACTACTGTTACTAATATCTTCTCTAATAATCTCCTTTAGCGCCTATGGTGAGTGGACAAGTATACTGCCAGGAAATAATTCCTCTTTATATATCGACTTTGAAACACTCGAAGAGCGAGAAGGCTTTATATATTGGCTTTATATGGATTCATGGAGTGATGGTAGCGCCAAATCTAATGCACAGGGTGATTGTAATTTAAAGGGCTTTAAAGTTAATAAACGAGTTAATTTTTCACTGCCTATGGGACAGGGTGAAGGCACTGAAAATAATCTGGTGAGTTCTTGGGAATACTATGAGCCAAATACTGGTTATGAAATCTTATTAAATTTTATATGTCAAATGTCAAAGCTAACTCCTGAAGAACAAGCAATACGTATTGAAGCGTTAACAAAAAGAAATGAGGAATTTGAAGGAGAGAGAACGAAGCGTTTTGAGGAGTCTAAAGTAGAAATTAGCTCCCCTAAGTTAAGCATCATAAAGTCTCCTTACATAAAGAGTATTGATGAGAATATTAAATTATTTTGGCGTTATCAAGATGCACAAGACAATTGGAGCTGTGATGTTCTTATTAATCAGGCTAGCAATGGCGCAGTAGAATCTGTAAAAATTCTAGAGTGTGATACAGGCAATAAAGAAAATCCTAGAATGTCAAAAAGTAAAACGCAGGCTTTTGGCGGGTCTATCAGAAGAGCGGTATTCAAATCATCTCCTCTCCCGCTTCCACAAGATGAGGCTGAGTTTGATAAAGTAATCGTCTATAAGTTTAGTGTTAAATAACTTATAGATATTCTAAGACTTTGATTCTCTTAGAGAGGCTGGTTAAATTAGTTTTTTAAACTTGCTTAGGTCTTGTTATCAATGTTTTTATTAGAAGTATTATTCCAACAAGGATGAACAAATAAGTCAGGCCTACCATTGTCAATTTAAATATGTTGAGTCCGGAGCCCAATGAAACCAATGTTTCAGATATTGCGCCTGAATTTGAATAGGTTTTTAACATCAATAATTCAAGGAAATTCTCAGACCAATCGGCTATCATGCCTAGGACAGTCGGGGCCAATAATAATAGACGGTTGCTTTTAAAGAAATACACAATCCAAGAACCAAGCATCGCAGTAGAAACAACGGCAAAAATTACGTCCCATAATTTAAGAAATTGGCTATAGCAAATAAGCTGAGCCTGGTCTCTTGCCTGAAAAAAACTTTGAACCATTTCTGTATTATAAATAGAAAGGCCTAGTGAATTTGACCCAACATCTAGCCTATAACAGCTACTTTGAGACATTAGGACAAATAAAATGTACAAGATAAATACTAAAGTAAATCCTATAGCAAAATATAGAGGCCTATGATTCTTTAAATGGTTTACTGTTTTGTCCATGATTTACCTGATATTAGTTTAAATTAATATTAATTCATAATCTGAATGTAGGTAAATATACTCTAAAGCTTCTGTTATATAATTAAATATCTTGACGATTATGTGGTTTGTTTAAATCGATTTCAGGACCTTTTGGTACTATTCCAAATGGGTTTATAGTTTCATGACTCCCATGGTAGTGTTTTTTTATTTGCTCCATATTAACAGTCGACTCAATTCCTGGCTGCTGATAAAGATCTCTTAGATAATTAGAAAGACAAGGGTAATCAATAATTCTACGAATATTGCACTTAAAATGCCCCACATAGACTGGATCAAATCTAACTAATGTTGTAAATAATCTCCAGTCGGCTTCGGTTATTGCATCACCGGTTAGATAGCGTTTTGACTCTAAAATACCCTCTAGCCAATCTAGAGTTTCAAATAGTGGGTTAATTGCTCTTTCATAGGCCTTTTGGGTCGTTGCAAAGCCACACTGATAAACGCCATTATTGACATTTTTATAAACTTTTGCATTTATTGCATCAATCTCTTCACGTAATGCAACTGGATAATAATCTTCCTTGTTGCCTGTGATGCCATCAAAAGAAGAGTTCATCATTCTAATGATTTCTGAAGATTCATTATTAACAATTGTGTGATTAAACTTATCCCATAATACTGGCACGGTAACCAGGCGATTAAAATTTATATCAGCTTTTTGATATAACTCATATAAATATTTAAAGCCATATAAATGATCTTTTGTAGAGCCAGGATACTCATCAAAAACCCAGCTTTCCACTGGCATCAATGGATGAACTACGGACAATGAAATAAGTGACTCTAGACCCTTTAATTTTCTGAAAATAAGTGCTCTATGAGCCCAAGGACAGGCATGTGAAATATAAAGATGATATCTATCAGCTTCAGCAGCAAAACCTCCTATACCAGACTCTCCAGGGCTTCCATCTTTTGTAATCCAGTTTCTAAAATTAGAATCAGTTCGAATAAACTCACCATCTCTGACTTTTAACTTAACATTCTTCATAATATCTCCATACAATTTAGTTTCATATTTTCGCAACTGCTTGATTTGCCACTTCAACTTTTTGTTCACCGTCTTGACCAAAAATACCATCTGCAACAATCATCTCGACATCGCTTATCCCAATAAAGCCCAAGAAAAACTTCAGCCATCCAGACATAAAATCACTATCACCACCAATTGTTGTACCGCCAGATACCGCAATGATATAAGCCTTCTTACCTTCTAATATTCCTACTGGACCATTTTCGCCATAACGAAATGTTGTGCCAGCTCGCGCCACTAAATCAGCCCAGGCCTTGAGAGAGGCTGGTGGTCCAAAATTGTAGACAGGCGCGCCAATAATAATTGTATCCGCATCCTGCAATTCCTTGATTAGTATATCCGCCAGGTGAGCAGTTTGATTCTTCGCCTGTTCTTCGCTGCGCTCATCTATTGGCGTGCCAACAGCAGCTAGGCTTGATTCGCTGATAAAGGCCATATTCTTATTAAGATCACGCTCTATCAATACCTCCCCTTTGGCTTTGAATTTTTCAGCCAACATCGAGCTCAAAGCGCGTGAGACTGATTCGTCATTTCTAACACTGGCATTGATAATAAGTGTTGTTATGGTAATTCTCCTTTTTTATATTTTATGTGGGATAAGGTTGTGAAACCATCCTTAGGCTATATGGAAGGCTACGTCAAAGTTTGCTTATTAGCTTGTATTTGCCAAAGTCTCGCATATTGGCCATTGAGATCAAGCAACTGTTGATGTTTCCCCTGCTCGACAATACTTCCATCACCAAGCACAATAATTTGATCAGCATCAATAATGGTGGAAAGGCGATGAGCAATCACCAATGTTGTGTGCTTATGTGCCAAACCCGCTAACGCCTTTTGTACCATTTTCTCCGAATACGAATCGAGCGCCGAAGTAGCCTCATCAAAAATCAATATCGGTGGATTTTTTAATAGTACTCGTGCAATCGCTAAACGCTGCTTTTCACCGCCTGAGAGTTTTAAGCCTCTCTCGCCAA
>CAJQRX010000048.1 GCA_905612405.1 uncultured Candidatus Thioglobus sp. | reverse complement strand
CATAGAATCGTCTGTAACAAGCTCTGGTTCATTTTCTAAACGACTGTTAACCTCAATAATAGTTCCTGAAACTGGTGCAACTAAATCTGAAGCTGCTTTAACTGACTCAATTACGGAAATATTTTCTCCTCGACTACACTCATCTCCAACTTCTGGCAGCTCAACATAAACTAAGTCACCTAATTGCTCTTGGGCAAAATCTGTTATCCCAATAACTACTAAGTCATCTCCTTGTGATTGAATCCATTCATGATCTTCCGAAAATTTAATACTCATTACTACTCCTCATAATAATATTTAACCTCTGTAATAGTTCTGCTTAACAAATGGCAGACTTACCACCTCAACTGCAATTTTTTTATCCCTTACTAGTGCAAAGAGCTTAGCTTTCTTTTCTATAAAACTCTTTTGTAACCTTGCTATAGCAATTGGTCTATTTATACTAGGACCAAAACCGCCGCTCGTTACTATCCCTACTTTGTTACCAAGCTCGTCTTCAATGACTGCTCCATCGCGAACCGGCATTCTTCCTTCTGGTTGCAAACCAACAACCTTTGATTCAGTCCCCTCATCAAGGTGATTCATAATAGTTTTAGAGCCTAAATAATTGCCTTCTCTTTCTCCTCCAGCTCTCCTTATCTTAGACAATGCCCAGCTCAATGACGACTCAACAGGACTATGCTTAGTATCGAGCTCATGTCCATAAAGAGATAATCCGGCCTCTAAGCGAAGAGAGTCTCTTGCGCCTAAACCAACCCATTCCACTTCTTTGTTAGAAAGTAAAAGCTTTGCTAATTCTTCAGAGTCTTTAGCTGGTATTGAAATTTCAAAACCATCTTCTCCTGTGTAACCAGACCTTGTTATCAAACAATCAACTCCATTTATTGCTACTTTTTTAGCAGTCATAAAAGTCATTTCACTAATAGAAGGCACAATTTCAGATAAAACTTTATGCGCTAAAGGTCCTTGCAATGCTAATAAAGCGACATCTTCAAGAAACTCTATTTTACAATCATCGCCAATAGTACTTTGCAAATGATCAAAATCAGCATTCTTACACCCAGCATTTACAACTAAAAATAGTTCTTCATCACCTAGGTTTGTAACCATCAAGTCATCCATTACACCACCAGATTTATTTGTAAATAAAGCATAGCGCAATTTCATTAAAGGTAAATCAATAATATCAACTGGAACTAAAGATTCAAGTGCTTTTTTTGCATTTATACCAACTAACCTTATCTGGCCCATATGGGAGACATCAAAAAGTCCTGCTTTTTCGCGAGTATGGTTGTGTTCTTTTTTTATCCCAAGAGGGTAACTTACAGGCATTTCATACCCAGCAAATGGTACCATTTTAGCTCCAGCATCTAAGTGCATTTGATACAAAGGAGTGGTTTTAATTTGCTGATCTTTAGACATCATAATTTGTCTCAAAAAGCCATATTATATAAGAATAGTTTATTTAGTTGAATTCAATTCGTCTTGAATTGACATAAATAGGATAATTAAATGAATATCAACATAATAGTTAAAACATCACTCAATCCTCCTTATATTAATTACAAAGCTCATTAACAGAGTTAATATCCATTAGAGGCGCTATATATAGGATAAGGCAACTCTCCTTTTTGAATAAGATGGATGTTTTCAGAAATAGTTTGTGCGGCTGAATTTGGATTACTTTGACCTGCAATGTGTGGCGTTATATAAACTGAAGGATGTTCCCAAAGTGAATTATTTTCTGGCAATGGCTCTTGAGCAAATACATCCAAAGCAACTGCTTTAATATGCCCTTCATCAAGAAGAGCCAATAAATCAT
Source organism: uncultured Candidatus Thioglobus sp. (assembly GCA_905612405.1). Classification (GTDB taxonomy): domain Bacteria; phylum Pseudomonadota; class Gammaproteobacteria; order PS1; family Pseudothioglobaceae; genus Pseudothioglobus. The sequence goes on along the minus strand of CAJQRX010000048.1, from coordinate 36,086 downwards.
CCTCATCAATTATCCCACCTCTACCAATATTAATAATAAAGGAATCTTTTGGAAGAAGGCTGAGCTCATTTTTTGTAAGGATGTTGGCAGTATTTGATGTTAAAGGAAGAACATTAATTAAAATATTTGTATTGCTAAGAAAATCAGAAAGCTGTTCCTGACCAAAATAATATTGAATACCTGTAATGGAAGATTTTTTATTAGCCCCCCAGCCAATTACATTAAAACCTTGATTAACTAATAATTCGCCAATACTACTGCCAATATTACCTAAGCCCATAATACCAATTGTTCGATCCTCTGTCTGAATAGAGCTTTGCTGAATCCACTGGCGTTTAAGCTGTTGTGATCTATAAAGATATTGATCACTGTGGAAATGCAAAACCCAGTGCAATGAATGCAGACACATTTCATGAGTTAATTTTTTGTCAACTAGGCGAATTATAGGTAGCCCCTCTGGCAAGTCAGGATCACTAATAATATGATCAACTCCAGCCCCTAAAGATAAAATAGCTTTTAAATTTGGATATTTTTTTAATATACCTCGAGGGTGCTTCCAGACAATAGCAAATTCAACTTCGTTAACATCTCCATCATCAGGATAAACTTTTATATCCATTTCTGGCATAGCATTTTTAAGGCCATTTGACCAAACCTCCATATCCTCCCAGAAGTCTGTAGAAGCTAATAATATTGACATACTTTAACCCACGCTTGTTATCAAATTGATATTGGTATTTTAATTTACTTATTAAGGTAATTCTCTTAAAAATAGCTAATAAGAAATTCACCGCACAATGAATTTTTTTATTAGTGAAATTGAAATTCTAATGTAGAATAATAACAATGTTTTCTATCTAATTTCATTATGTTTATAAGTGTTCTAGACTTATTTAAAGTTGGTGTTGGGCCTTCAAGCTCGCACACCATGGGGCCAATGGTTGCTGCCAATGATTTTATGACGCATGTCAGAAATTTTTTAGATTCAAACCCTACTGTTGATACACATCATATTAGATGTACTCTAAAGAATTCTTTAGCTTATACAGGAATAGGGCATGCAACAGATAAAGCTGTAACTCTTGGACTTAATGGATATCTTCCAAATACCATCATTAAAGAGAATATGGATGAAGTCATAGAGAGAACTTGGAACTCAAAAAGTATAGATATCAATAAAAATCAAAAAGTTGCATTCTTTTCAGAAGACGATATCATTTTTGATACCAGAAACTCATTAAAGCAAAATCCTAATGGAATGATTTTTGAGCTACTTGATAATTCTGATTTAATATTAATTTCTCATACTTACTTCTCTATCGGTGGAGGCTTTATATCCACGTTAGAAGAAATAGATAATATTGAAGCGCCGATTGCATCAGAATCTAGCTCGGCTTATCCGTTCCCATTTGATAATTCAGACCAGATGCTTGAAATGTCTAAAAAGCATGGTAAGACTATTTGGGAAATGAAACTTGCCAATGAAATAGAAAATATTCCGGAAAAAATTCTGAATAAAGAACTTGATACTATCTGGGAGGCAATGAAAACATGTGTTGAAAGTGGTCTAGCAACTGATGGCATATTGCCGGGTGGTTTAAATACAAAGAGGCGCGCAAAAAAATTACATGAAAGCCTCCAGAATGATCCAGAAAATACGAATTCGAGTGACTGGCTTTGTGCATATGCCATGGCAGTTAATGAAGAAAATGCTGCAGGCCATATGGTTGTTACTGCTCCCACTAATGGAGCAGCAGGTGTCGTTCCAGCAACTCTCTACTACTTTTATAAGCATAAGTCGGCAACTCAAGAACAAGTTCGTCAATTCTTATTAACAGCATCTGCAATCGGCGGACTAATAAAGCATAACAGCTCTATATCAGGTGCTGAGGTTGGCTGTCAAGGGGAGGTAGGTTCAGCATCCTCAATGGCTGCTGCGGCTTTATGCACTGTTAGAGGCGGTACAACAGCGCAAATTGAAAATGCTGCAGAAATGGCTCTAGAACATCATATTGGGATGACTTGCGACCCAGTCAAAGGTCTTGTTCAAGTTCCTTGTATTGAGAGAAATGGATTTGGCGCAGTTAAGGCGTATACCGCCAGCTCACTTTCGCTTAGGGAAAGTGGTGAACATTTAATTTCTCTAGATCAGTGTATTGCCGCTATGAAAAGAACTGGCCTTGATATGTCCACAAAATATAAAGAGACGTCATTAGGAGGTTTGGCTGTAAGCTTTATTGAGTGCTAAATTAGTCTGTATCAACTAGTCCTGCGCCTGCACCTGAAGCTCTAGACTCAGCACTTGATTTAACCAAGCAGCGTGAAAAGTAGCTATAAATTGCCTGCCAATTCTCCTCTACTTTAACGCCATTATGAAGTACTCTTAATTTTTCTTCAGCTAAGTTAAATTTTTTAATATTCTTACCTTTATAGGATTTATCACTCATTTTTAGAGGTGAAATTAACACATCAGCGTTGCTACTTAATTCTATAGGATTAGATGATGCGCTTAAAACCTCCCACTCTTCACTATCAGTTAAGTTAACTTGAAATTGATTTTTTTCTTGATCAGTCCAAACTACTTTTAACCCATTACATTTATTAGCTCCAAGAGCAGAAATAACTAAAAATGGAGAATCAACATTACTAATTTTTAATTCACTTACTCCGCTATTAATCTCAACCCAATCAACACTGCTTGCAGAAGCCTCTAAAGAAGATAAGAGCTTTCCCTCTGGACAAAATAAATGCCCCCCTGCTTTTGTTTTTTCAAATTTAATCGATAAACTACTTGCTTGACTATCTAGATTATCAAGCGCTTTTAAGCTACACAGTGAAGGGTCAAAACCGTTTTCTGAAATCCACATATTGGCTCTTGCAAAGTCTTCTGAAAGACCAATAGGAGCGTCTACACCAAAGGCTGCTCTAGTGAAATAAAAAAGGACTTCATTTAATGAAATTGTTAAATAACTTTCTGACATGTGCAATTTATACACGGAAATGACTGGGGTCTTCCCGCAATTGGAAATGACCAGCAATCATGGTTTGGCTCTGACAGTTGATCAGGCATTGGAGCGCCTTGATACATTGATATCCGAGTCCATAAGTTGGACTTTGGATCAAACTTTGAAGCCCCGAAAAAGGCTAACTTAAAACGTAATAAATCTAGTGGCCTCATGGATTCACTTAATAAATTATCCTGAACTTCAGAATAAGGCCTTACAAAAGTATTTTGAATTCGACGAATGATATGTCTAAATTCTGGGTACATCATCACAAACTCACTGATTGAAATTTCATTAGAAGTGGATGACAATACTTTATTGAGCTGACTTACATCTCTACCAATAGCAAGCGGCATCTCTTGCTCAACACCATCATCAACTCCTTTAGAGCCAAACCTAGGCTCCAGCTTATCTTCAGAATAGTACCAAAAATGGTGCTGTGATTCTTTTAAAGAAAAATCAATACTAGTAGCCCATTGATAAGAATCCTCAACAACTTCTTTTAATTGGGCTAATGACATATCAGCATTGAATGTTGGAATCAAATTAGTTGACATTGTCTCTGCAAGATCATCTACTAATGAACCATGAGGCTCAATAATTAAAGAAACGACCATCTCTTGGCATTCTAATGAAAAATTATCCTCTACAAACTGATAAATTCCATTCCAAGGATAGGGTCTAGATATATTAAACTCATCTTCACACCAAATCCTGAGTGCTTGTATTTCGTCGGTTAAGCAAGAGATTCTATCAGCCTGAACAGTATCCTCAACATTCCACTCATCAACATGCTGGCTAACCTGAAGTAGTGACTTTAAAAAAACTTTAAGAGTGCCTTCAATTGGAGTTTCAATTGATCTTACTCTTGCCAATGCAGTCTCTTTTGCAACAACCCAATTATGAATTAATGCTGGGTGTTTGAGTAAAAATGGAGCCATACCCAAACCTGTTGCATTTCCCACACCAATAAATTGACGTGTAGTTTTATCAAGTTTAACTGCTTTTTTACCGCCTCTTTCTTTTGCAAGCTCTTCAACTGAATCAATCGTAAACCAGCGAATTAAATAAACAGTTAACAACTCCATTTGAAATGGCGCTTTACACTCCTCTCGATCAGCAATCTTAGCTCTATCGGCACAGCCAAACTTTCCACTTCCATAAACCGCAGAAGTTCTCATTAAATAACCTACAGAAGTTAATAAATCGATATCTGGTTGGTGACCTTTTGATAGAGAGTCAACTGCATTTTTAAATACTCTTAAACTTTTGTTTGCTCTTGCTAAAGCAAGTTCACTTGGTCTATATCGACCCCCTTCCTGCTTGGGAGTATTGTTTGCTAAATAGTCAATATCTTCTTGCGTGGGCACGCCGTCAAAAAGATTAAAAGTTGCATCCCATACTTCTGCAATAACTCTATCAGTTCTCATTTCATCTGGTATTTTTTGAGTAAAGGCAACCAATGAATATGTCCTATGTGGAGTCGTCACAGCATAAATACTTAAACCATAACCATCTTTATCAACTTCTCGACGAGTTCTCTCAAATTTCCAATTCTCACGAGCCATTCGCCTTATAAGCGTTCGCATAAAACTTAAACGAGTCGGAAATGAAGAACCCATTCTCTCAAGACGCATAACCTTTTCAGGTGATCTCATAAAATCAGATTCAATATCAATAATTGCAGTTTCTGTAGTCATAATTCCAATTATAAAGGCTCAAATGATGCTTCAAAAAAGTTTAGCCAGTTCTTACCCATGATTGAATCTATATCATTACTATTAAAACCAGCACTTTTTAGGCCGGTTGCAATATTTAAAAAATCACGGTTATCACGAAACCACTTTGGCTGATCAGGGAAGCCTGCAAAACTTGCAGAGCCCTCTCCAAAGTCACGCTCATTTGTCCAGGTTCCATTTCTCATCCATTCAACGACACTATCAGGCTGATTTTGGCATAAATCAGTTCCAATACCAATATTATGAACACCCATAATTTCGGCAGTGTCGGCAACCATATTACAGAAACTTTCTAGTGAACAGTTAGTGCCATCTTTAAGATGGTGCGCATAGATTGAAAAGCCAAGCATACTGCGACTTTCACCTAAGGCCTTAAGAACTTTATTAGACTTATTTCTTAATGCAGGATGCCAAAAAGTTGGATTAGCGTGGGTAATTGCAATAGGCCGCTCTGAGATTTCAATCGCCTCAAGCGTAGAAATCTCTGAAGAATGGCTCATATCAACCACTAAACCAACTCTATTCATTTCTTTAATTACTTGCTTACCCATTCGAGTGATACCTGGGTCATTTTCTTCATAACAACCTGTGCCCAATAAACTCTGATTGTTATATGTGAGCTGCATAAATCTAACGCCCAATTGATGACATATTTCAACCAATCCAATATCATCTTCAATTGGTGAACAGTTCTGAAACCCAAAAAATATTGCAGTTCGTCCCTCATTTTGAGCTTTAAGAACATCACTTGCAGACTTACCATGAAAAATTAAATCTGAAAAACTTTCAAAACGGCGATTCCAATCAATAACATTTTTCACCATCTCCTTAAAGTCTTCATGGTAACAAATTGTAACGTGGACCGCACTAAGACCGCCATCATTAATTTGTTTGAAGACCTCTTCACTCCAATTGTTGTACTGTAGTGCGTCAATAAAAAGTGATGGATGAGCCATTATGGGTTTCCGCTAGAAATATATGAAGTTTTAACTTGAGTATATAGCTCTTTTGCATATGATCCTTGCTCTCTAGGACCAAAACTTGAGTTTTTTCTACCACCAAAAGGGACATGATAATCAGTGCCAGCCGTTGGCAAATTCACCATCACGCAACCACTCTCTGCGTTTCTTCGAAAATGACTTGCTCGTGATAGTGACTGAGTAATGATGCCTGAAACAAGACCAAAATCTGTGTCGTTGGCAACTGATAGAGCTTCGTCATAATCCGCAACCTTTATAACGCAAGCCATAGGTGCAAATAATTCTTCTCGGTTCACTCGCATAGCGTTATTACCGCCAACTAATAAAGCAGGCTGCATATAAAAGCCAGGATTATCGAGCTCCAGTTTTTCACCGCCACATACTATTTCACAGCCTTCTTCTTTAGCTAAAGACATGTATTTAAGATTTGAATCAAGTTGCTGCTGACTTGCTACTGGACCAATTTGAGTCCCTTCGTGTAGCGCATGTCCAACCTTAAGAGCTGAAGTGGATTGACTCATTCGATCAACAAACTCATCATGAATTGATGCATGAACAACTAACCTTGATGAGGCAGTACACTTTTGACCCGTACTTCCAAAAGCACCACCAGTCGCTGCTGCAACTGCAACATCAATATCTGCATCATCCATTACAACTAATGGATTTTTAGAGCCTAATTCTAATTGGAATTTAGTTAAGTTTTTTGCCGCAGCGCTAGCTATTTGAAGTCCAACATCATACGATCCAGTAAAGCTAATAGCATGAACTTTTGGGCTTTCAGCTAGAGCCTGACCGATAGATGGTCCAGATCCCATAACTAAATTAAATAATCCTTTTGGTATATCTTGTTTTGCAATGATTTCTGTTAATGCTACTGCACTTGCTGGAGTTAGATTAGCAGGCTTCCAAATAACTGCATTACCGAATGCTAATGCAGGAGCAATTTTCCAGCTTGCAGTCGCAGTAGGGAAATTCCACGGCGAAATAATTGCAACTGTTCCCATTGCTTCACGACGAACATCAATTTCAATATTTGGCCTAACTGAATCTGCTGTATCTCCACTTTGACGAAGTACTTCTGCTGCATAATATGTAAAAAATTGACCTGCCCTATAAATTTCTCCTTTGCCTTCTGCTGCTGGCTTACCTTCTTCACGAGAAAGGAGCTCTCCTAACTCAACACTTCGAGCCATCATCTCTTCACCAATCTTCATCAACACAGCTTGACGCTGCTCTAAACCAGTAGCAGCCCATTGTTTTTGCGCAATTTGAGCAGAGTTAAGTGCATCTTCTAGCTGAGAATTATTTGCTTGAGCGTACTCACCGATCACATCATTAGTATCAGAAGGGTTGATATTAGTTACTGAACTAGAGCCTTTAACCCAGTCACCAGCTATAAAATTACTTGAAAGATTAGACATTATTATTGTTGATTTTCAAAATAATAAATTTTACTCTTAATTATTGATTTATCAACAATATAAGGAATTAAGTAAATATAGTATTTTTCATGTTTATATGAAAAATACTGTATGAAGAACTTTTGCATCACCTAGATACAGAAGCTTTTATTAACTATGGAACAAGAACTAGCTTGCCTGTATATTTTTTGGATAAAAAGTCTTTTTGAGCATTAATAATATCTTTAAGTGGATAACTTTTTGCAACCAGAGGTTTAATTTCATTTCTTTCAATATAGCCAATCAAATTTTTGAAGACCTGTGCGTTCTGAAAAGTACACCCTATTAATGTCAAGTCTTTTAAATATAGAGTCCTAATATCAAGCTCAACTATAGGCCCAGCAATAGCGCCTGCTGCTGCATACCGAGCACCTCTTTTAAGTACCTCAAGCAGCTCACCCCATTGACTTCCAGCTACTAAATCAATCACCACATCAACACTCTCAACCCCAAGGACTTTACTTAGACTGTCACCTCGCTTAATAACAATATCTGCGCCTATTTTTTTGACATCATTTATTTTTTTGGAACTTGCAATAGCAATAACTTTTGCTCCACGTCTCTTAGCAAGCTGAATTGCAGCTGAGCCCACTCCTCCAGAAGCTCCAGTAATTAGTACAACTTCACTCTGAATAACATTTGAACGTTCCAGTAAGTTTTCTGCAGTTGAGTATGCACAAGGAATAGATGCTAAATCTATGTCACTCCAGTTACTCTCAACCTTATAACTTTCGTCACTAAAAGCAACCATAAATTGCGCAAAAGCACCATCACATTCTGAGCCCATAGTCCAGAACTCATAAGGCCTATAATTAACTGCGTATTGCTGCATAGTTCTAACTAAAACCCGCTCACCAATACGACTTATATCAACTTCACTTCCTACAGAAATAATTTCACCACAACAATCAGCTCCTTGAATGATAGGAAAATTAAGTGGCTCTCCTGACCAGCTCCCATCTTCATCTAGCCCCCTAGAATCTTCAGAGTTAGTCTCATCTCTAACTGATTTTGAGTACCAACCTGTGCGGGTATTTATATCTGTATTATTAATTCCAGCGCCCAAAACTTTTATCAGCACTTGGTCTGATTTAGGCAGAGGAACTTTAAAATCCTCTCGAAACTCAAGCACTTCAAACCCGCCATGTCCCTTTGTTAAAACTGCATTCATTGTATTTGGAATTGTGCTCATATTAATTAAAGTATTAGTTCAGACTCAAAAGGGTAGTTGGTTAATAACTCATAACCTTTATTAGTTATAAGAACTTGCTCCTCAAGTTTAACCCCAGGACCACCACTATATCGACCAACATAACTCTCAACGCACAGGACCATTCCAGGTTTTAAAATACCATCAAAACTGTTTTCATTTAATTCCCATGAAAAGGATATTGCTGGAAATTCATCACAAAGTCCAACACCGTGGTAAAGGACTGAGTAGTGCCGAAACTCATTTCTTGAATATTCTTTAGCATTATTTGTTAATTCTTGGAATGTAAGTCCTGGTTTTAAAGCCTTGATATTAAGCTGTATTTGTTCATAGGCCATTGTATAAATATCTTTTTGCTCTATGCTCGGTTTTTCATCTCCGCAAAGCCAGGTTCTCGACATATCAGTACAATATCCATAAGAGCCAACCAAATCAGTATCAAAACCCATCAACTCACCAGACTGGATTGGCCTCGAAGAGCACTCTTGATACCATGGGTTTGCCCTAGGACCCGATGCAAGAAGTCTTGTTTCAATCCACTCTGCCCCTCTGTTTACTGCCTCCATCTGAAAGCGACTCCAAAGCTCTTGCTCTGAAATACCAGGTATAAAATAATTCCGCATCAACTCAATAGAACGCTCACAAGCAAAAATAGAGCGCCTCATTGCATCAATCTCATCGTCTGACTTAATAAGTCTTGCTAGCTCCATTACCTCTTCACCATTAGTAATCTCTAAACCCAAAGATTGAAGTTCATGAATTCCTTCTGGAGCGCAATGATCTATAGCTAAACGCCTATTATCTGAACCATACTCTCTCACAATATCAAAAATTTCAGAAGCCCAAATTTTGGCTTTTTCTTTACTTTTGCCACCAGCAGTAAAATAAAGGTATGTCAGCGCATGTCTAACTTCAGTTATTAATGGATTATGGTTTGAAAGAAACTCGTGAGCATCAAACTCAAAAATAATAACTGGTCCTTCAGTCATTATTAATGAATACCTAGCTGCATTCCGGGAGGTCCATAAAGACATATTGGTGCTATCAGTTGCGTATCGAATGTTAACAGGGTCATAAAGCAATATTCCAGCGCAGTTAAATTCAACAAGTTTCTCGCGCACTCGTTTTAAGCGATATGCTCTAATCTTTGTCATATTTGGAGCTGCTAAATCAGCGTCAAGCCATTCTTTTTCTGCCAAGTCTCCAGGGCCAAGTGTGTGCTTGTTAAGACTATAAATATCCTCAACAGCATCTAGGTGGGAGCCAATCTTTGAGCGGTGTCTTTTGGATATTGAGAAACTCATAAAATCTCTTCCTCTTATTGCCGCATTCTAGATCCACTTGGATCATAAAGTGGCTTCATAACAATAGTTGCATTATGAAATTCACCAAGTATTTCAACTTCAAGTACGGTACTTGAGTTAATAAGCTTAACTGGAAGATAAGCCATTGCAATTGATTTTTCTACCGAATGACCATAGCCACCTGAAGTTATATAAGAGACGCATTTGCCATTATGCATTACAGCTTCATCGCCGGTAACATCAATATTAGTATCAATTTCTATAATTGAAAGTTTTTTACTTGGCCCAATCTTTTTAGATTGGAGCGCAGCCTCTTTTCCAATAAATTCCTTATCCCAATTTACAAAAAGATCAAGACCAGATTCCATCAATGTAAAGTCAGGACGAAAATCCATTGTCCACGCACCCCAACTCTTCTCTAGCCTCATTGACATTAAAGCCCTTCCACCAAACCACTCTAGATCAAGAGATTTACCAGCCTCTTCTATCTCTTCAAAGAGCTTTAATTGGTATTGAGGGGCCACATATATTTCATACCCAAGCTCTCCTGTAAAAGATATCCTTACGCATAGAGCAGGAACGCTACCTATAAATGTATTCCGAATATCGCGAAACTTAAAAGCATCAGAGCTAACGTCTTCTCGCGTAAGTTTTGATAATAATTCTCTAGAATTAGGCCCCGAAATAGCAATACCATGAAAGTCGTCTGTCATATTTTGATAGACAACATCTTTAACTCCCTCAAGATGTTTTTCAAACCAACGAAGATGCATATTTTGAGCAACGCTGGATCCAAATAAGTAATAAGTTTCATCATCAATACAAGCAATGGTTAAATCTCCATTTAATTTACCACTCTCAAGAAGTACTGGTGATAGGTTTACTCTACCTTTCTCAGGTATGTGGCCAGCAAGAATTGAATCTAAAAAATCTCGAGCACCGCTCCCACTAAACTTATGGTTAGCAAAATTAGCAACTTCAATTGCGCCTACATTTTCACGAACCGCTTTGACCTCTTTCGCAACATAGTCATGAGATCGTGAGCGATGAAATGTAGGTTCCTCATAAGCATCCTCTGGCGAGTTTGCAAACCATAAAACATTTTCTAGTCCAAAGGTGTCTTGCCAGACTGCGCCTTTTTTAGTTAAACGATCATAAATAGATGTGGTTTTCTGACGCCTTCCTTTAGGTAATGTTTCGTTTGGAAATGTCATTACAAATCGTCTTTCATAGTTTTCAGAGGATTTAGTAACGCCCCATTGAGGTGTCGCAAAGCTTCCAAAGCGTGCAATATCCATTGCCCAAACATCGATCGATGGCTCCCCTTCAATCATCCATTCAGCAAGAGTTTTTCCAACTCCACCTGCTTGACAAAAACCAGCCATAACGCCTACAGCTGTCCAATAATTTTTCATACCTGGAACAGGTCCAATCATAGGATTACCATCTGGGGAAAATACAAATGGCCCATTAATAATGTTTTTAATGCCAGCAGTTGCTAGCGCAGGAATACGCTCATATGCTAGCTCCAATCGATCTGCTATATTATCTAGCTTTGGTTCCAATAAATCATGGCCAAAGGTCTGTGGTGTTCCGTCAAGAGACCAAGGAGTAGATCGAGGTTCATAAGTCCCTAGCAACATACCGGTATTTTCTTGGCGCGTATATATATTTGCTTCAAAATCAATAAAACTAGGTAGGCGTTGGCCACTAGCTAAGCCAGCAATCTGCTCAATCTCTTCAGTAATTAAATAGTGATGCTCCATTGGAACAACAGGCAAATGTACTCCAGACATACGCCCAAGTTCACGCGCCCAAAGTCCACCAGCATTAACAATATGCTCTGCATGGATATTACCTTTTTCGGTCACCACGTCCCAAGATCCATCTGTTCTTTGGTTGGTCTCAATAACTGGTGTATGAGTATAAAATTCAGCGCCATGAACGCGCGCTGATTTTGCATAAGCATAGACAACTCCAGAAGGGTCAACATCTCCCTCAGTAGGATCCCAAAGTGCAGCAACATAATGTTTAGGATCAATTAATGGATGCTTAGCTACCACCTCATCTAACGATACAAATTCTTGATCTAAACCGAGTGTTCTAGCCTTAGAGCGCTCTCTTTTAAGGTAGTCATACCAGCTTTGATTTGAAGCTAAGTAGAAGCCTCCTGTTTTGTGAAGACTAATTGAATGACCCGAAGTCTCCTCAATTTCTTTGTATAAATTAATTGTATAGTCCTGTAACTTGGAAACATTCGGATCAGAACTAACTGTATGAAATGAGCCCGCAGCATGCCAACTTGAGCCAGAAGTTAATTCATCTCTTTCAAGAAGAACAACATCTTTCCACCCCATCTTTGCAAGGTGAAAAAGAATCGAGCAGCCAACTACACCGCCCCCAATAACGACAACTCTTGCAGAATCTTTCATAACGAATCCCTTAATAAAAAATGAGCCCTTATAAAGGAGCGGCTCCACCCTCTGAAACCCTATTGTCAACAAAAGCTGAAAGCTCTTCTTCAACTTCTGGTTTTAACTTTGGCTCTTCATACTCTTCTAGTAGCTGCTTCCATATTTTATTTGCACGTTGAGTTGCAGTTTCTGAGCCTGCATCTCTCCATGATTCAAAATTTCTCCAGTCTGAAAGCATTGGGTTGTAATGCTCAGTTTCATATCGCTCCAAAGTTTGCTGAGCTGCAAAAAAATGATTTGCCGGACCAACCTCTGCTATCGCTTCTACCCCTAAGGTATCTTTATTTACAATTGCAGGCTGAAGAAAAGCCTCCATCATTTGATTCATCTCAGCGTCTAAAATGACTTTCTCATATGACGCACAAAGCCCGCCTTCAATCCAGCCATGACCATGTAGAATAAAATTTACTTGGCCCAAAAGGCAAGCCCATAGAGACATTTGTGACTCATATACTGATTGCTCGTCCGGTGCATTAGAGGCATTAGCATTAGATGCTCTAAGAGGAATTTTATATTTTCTGGCCAGCTGTCCACTTGCAATTGTAGCTTGAGTATATTCTGGAGTACCAAAAGCTGGAGAGCCTGATTTCATGTCAACATTTGAAGTAAAGCTGCCATACATTGCTGGAGCACCTGGCTTAACACACTGATGAAAAGCAAGTCCTGCTAGAGCTTCAGCATTTTGCTGAACAAGAGCGCCCGCAACTGTTATTGGCGCCATTGCCCCAGCCAAAGTAAATGGTGTATAAATAACAGGCTGATTATGCTCTGCCATTTCAATGGCGCCCTCTAAAAGCGCTTTGTCATAAACTAGTGGCGAGTTAGCATTGACCACTGTAGTAATTGAAGGCTCCTTTAGAAGGGTATCTTCATTTATGCCCCTACCAATTCGAATAATTTCAATGGCATCAAGCATTCTTTCACTGCCAATCGCGTATCCAAATAGAGGTTTAGTTGAAAGACGGACCGCTGCAGAGACAGCCTGTAAATGACGCACACTTACATCTACATCGCAAGGCTCGACGGGGTAGCCGCCAAAAGCATGGACAGTATTTAACATTTCGCCCAGCTTGATTAAGTTTGTATAGTCTTCAAAGTTGCCTAGAATTCTACCTCTTTCTAAATCAGAAACATTGGGTGCACTGGAAACCATTGTATTAATAATTGACTGACCTCCCACATGAACGTGCCTTTCTTTATTTCTTCCATGAAGAGTAAATTCACTAGGAGTGCTTGCTATTTTTTCCATTATAAAACCAGGCTCAAATCTAACGCGCTTTCCATCAGAATCAACGCTGGCTCCACCCCGTTTTAAAACCTCTACAGCTCTAGGAGATTGAATTTCTATACCTGTATCACATAAAACTTTTAAAGAGGCCTCATGGATTGACTCAATCTCATCCTCTGAAAAAATATTCATTGGCTGAAAAGGATTCTTTTTTTGTCTATAAGGAGCCTGTGTAAAGTTTGTAACTTCTCTAGTAACCTTAGCTCTTCCACGTCTCATTAATCAATTCTATTTAAATCGTTATAGAATTGATGTTAATTCAAAAATGAATTGAACTCAAGTTAAAAATATTTAGTAAAAATAGTGAGCTGTGTTCAGCTCACTAAGAAGTTTTTTTTAAGTTCTTGGAGTTTTTTTGATTCGATCTAAAATATCAACGCCTTGCTGATTCCAAAAATGCAAAAGATCAATGAAAATCCAGTTTTCTGAGAGTTTATCACCTTCGCGGCGATACATATCTATAACCCTCATATCTCCTGGTTTTTCCGATGCAGGCATTCCCATAAAACCACCTGTAGGAGTAAGAGTAAGGTTAGGCCATCCAAAAAAACCGCCAAAATTACCTTCTGCAAGTTTACAAAGATGGCCATTAGAGATACGATCTTTAAAACCAGCCCTAAATGGTCCAGAGTGCTGCTCAGCATACCTTTCAATTGTATAACTTGAGCCAATACCAGCAGGGCCCCACCAAATCATATCTTCATTCCAGCTAGCTCTAAGTTCCTCAACTAGTGATATTTTTCCCGAGTGCTTCCAACCCTTAATATCTTCAATCATGAAGTTTATTGAAGCAAGTGTCTTTTCACCTTCTTCAATGTTTTGCTCTTCAAACAACAAGCCCTCGTGAGTCATTGGTCCTGGCTGAACAAGATGGGCACCTGTTTGAGGTGGAAAAGGGTTTAACCCAACCTGGAGCATGACATGGGGAATATCAAAAAACATTGCAGTTTCAGTTATCTTTCCATTTTCAACCTTATTAAATTCGCAGTAACGTAATAAAGCCATCTTTCTTGATGGAGCAATTCCAAGCCATTCATTATCAAATAGGCCCATAAGGTGGCCCATAGAAACTACCCAGACAGATTCAAATCCATCAATTTGATTTTTTCCTGCAATAAAAATATCCATACGTCTTTGAATATTTTTAAAAGCATGACGAAATGGCTGCCAGAAAATTTCTGAAACTTCTTTAGCATCTGAAATCTCGTTAAAAGGATGGAAGCCTCTCCAAATATAATCTTCACTAATATAATTTTTTAAAACTTTTGTAATATCATTGCCCTGTGCGGAGTCTAATGATTTGTAATAGTCACGAATTAAGTTTTTTTCTTTTTGAAAGTTTTGAGTCATATTTATTCCTTGTTTAATATCATTGTTGCGCCCATTTCTGCAATCATCATTGTTGCTGCTGAGGTATTACCACTGACTATATTTGGCATAATCGAAGCGTCAATCACTCTTAAGTTATTCATTCCTTTTACCTTTAGGTCACTCGGAGAGACAACCGCTAAATCATCGACCCCCATTTTACAAGTTCCTACAGGATGATATACAGTTACTGCTGTTTTACGAATGTAGTCTAATAGCTCCTTATCTGATTGGATAGATTTTCCAGGTGCAACTTCTTCGCCGCGAACCTCGTCAAACTCATTAGATAATAGGACCTCTCTAGCTTTTTTAATTGCCTCGACAATGCTTTTTTCATCCCTAGAATCAGCTAAGAAATTATGGTCAACGATAACCTTATGCTTGTCACCATTATTCTTAATTTTAACTGACCCTTTACTATGGGGTCGCAATAGACATGTAAATAGAGAATACCCATGCCCAAACTCAAACCTTCTTCCACGATGACTTCGGTAAACAGGTGTAAAGTGAAACTGAACATCAGGATATTCAGGGCTTCCAAGTTTTGTATCTGCAAAACCTCCTGCTTCAACAAAATTACTGGTCCACCAGCCCATTCTCCTAAATAAGTAGTTAAAAGGAGATGTCAAGACTTTTGGCAATAAAGACCCCCAAGAAACTCCAATTGATTCTGATTTTTTTGAACGAACAGTGACCATTGTGTCTAAATGGTCTTGGAGATTTTCACCAACCCCTGGAACATTATGTTGACAAGTTACGCCTACTTTTTTAAGCTCTTCTCTATCCCCAACTCCAGATGATAAAAGTATTCTTGGTGATTCAATTGCCCCAGCACATAAAACAACCTCTTTATTACAAAGCAATTGCTTATCTATGCCATTGACTTGTAGCTTAATTGATTGGGCACTATCGCCTTCAATCTCAATTGAATGAACTCTGGAATTTGTCATTATTGTAAGGTTTGCTCTTGAAGAAATTGGAGCAATAAAAGCTTTATAGGAGTTTACTCGAGTACCTTTATCTTGATTAACCTTGTAAATTCCCAAACCCAGTTGAGACTCATCATTAAAGTCAGGATTCTTTGGAAGCCCTATATGGGAGCCAGCCTTAATAAAGCGCATAGCCGTCTTATTGACTTCTTGTGGCATGACAACTGGCCACTCACCAGCCGTTGAATGATATTTAGGATCTGCACCTGTTTGATCTTTCTCAAGTTTTTTAAATATCGGCAATACATCATTATAGGACCAACCATTACAACCGAGAGCCTTCCAATTATCATAATCTTTTTTATTTCCACGAATATAAATCATTCCATTGATTGAACTTGATCCACCAAGACACCTGCCACGGTTAACCGTAATTACACGGTTGTTTAATTTTTTTTGTGGTGCTCCCTTGTAGGAATAGTCAAGTTTCTTATGTCCCATAGCAACTGAAAGGCCAGCAGGAATTTGAACCCATGGACTCTTATCACTTCCACCTCCCTCAATCAAGCAGACAGTGGTTTTGGGATTTGCGCTCAGTCGGTTCGCTAAAACGCACCCAGCAGAACCTGCACCAATGATAATATAATCAAAGGAGGACAATGATTAACCCTTGACTGCGCCAGCTGTTAATCCACTAACAAGCTGCCTTTGAAAAAACATAACCAGAATGAACAATGGAATTATTGCGGATACAACTGCTGCTACTGCAAACATAATATTACCTTCTGTTTGAGTAGTGCCCATAAAGCTGGCAATTTTAGGGACCATAGTTTGATTTTCCTGAGATAGCAGTATCGCTGTAACAGCAAAATCATTATATGCCAAAAGAAATGAGAAGAGTCCAGCAGTAATAACTCCCGGCCACATCACTGGAATAATTACATGTCGAAATGCTTGGAACTGAGTACAGCCATCAACCTTTGCACTCTCATCAAGCTCTTTTGGAATTGTTTGAAAAAATGAGTGCAGCATCCACAATGTAAATGGCTGGTTAATTGCCACTAAAACAATAATAGTAGTCGGCAATGTTCCCCAAACATTCCAATCATAGAAGGGTTGTAAATAGCCAGAAACAAGAGTGATTGGAGGCAGCGCACGAAAAACAAGTGCAATTATTAGCAGCCAAAATGAATAACGGAACCCAGACCTTGAAAGCGCATAACCACCTAGAGTTGCAAGTGTTAATGATATGACTACTGTAGAAACACAAACTATCGCTGTATTTAGAAAAGCGCGCCAAAACTCTTCTTGGATCCATGCGCCTTCATAACCTGCGCCTGTAAAAGACTCTCCATATACTACTTGTGTTCTTACCCCAGAAAATACATTAGTCCAGTCTCCTTTTGAGAAAAAATCCAGCTCTACTTTGAATGAACCCCACATAGTCCATAAAAATGGAAAGGCTGCCAAAATTAACCAGAATAATACAAAGCCATATATTAATATCTGAAGTCCTAATGGTTTTTTTATTTGATTTGAAGTCATATTATTTCTCAGGATTAAATTCACGCCATGTTCTAATCAAAACTGGCATAAGAAGTATGATGACGCCAATTATTGTCAACACTGATGTCGTTGCCGCCGAAGAAAGAAGTCTTATCTCTTGGCCAATATCATTCCATATAATCCATGAAAGAGAGGTCGCATGTGCCGAAGCACTAAAGCCAACTATTGGCTCAAATACTCGGAAATTATCCATCAGCTGAATTAAAGCCACAAATGCTACTAGTGGAGATAAATGAGGGACAACAACATGCATAGTTTGCTGAAAACGTGTGGCCCCATCAATCATTGCTGCTTCTATAGTTTCTTTTGGAACAGTCTGAAGTCCAGCGTAAAACACAATGAAGGCAAAAGGGGCAGAGTGCCAAACACCGTATACAATAAGTGTTATCCATGTAAGGCCAGTTGATGCCTTTAGTGACAACGTAGGATCTGCAAATAATTCTTGGAGACCTGAACCAAGAATACCTCGTGCATCTATCATCCAAAACAGAATCAACGAACCAACTAAAGGAGTTACAATCATTGGCAGCAATGAAAAGAACACCATAAATCCTTTCAAGTGACGATGCAGTGAATTTACTGCTAGTGCAATTATAAATCCAAATAATATAACCAGTGGGGTTACCACAAAGGTATAAGTCAAAGTAAAACCCATTGCTCGATAAAACGGAAGATCCCTTAGACTAGAAACAAAATCAATAAAGTTTGTCTTATTCTCCCACAACTCACCAACCTCTTTAAAGGCTAGGTGGTTTCTGTCAGTATAGATTTGAAATCCGACCCACTTACCTTGTGGCTTCTCTTCATTGATTTTCTTACTTGCCAGATGATCAATAGTTGTTTCAGATTTACAACCAAACGGATCACATGATTCAACAACAATCAAGACCTGGTCATGAGGCGTATGAAGTGACTGACTTACAATCGAAGTTAAGGGCAAAGCAATGAACAAAAACATTGCTAGAGCTGTCGGTAAAAAAAACCAAAAAAAAGTCTTATGCTTCATATGGAAATAATAAGATTAAAGAAACTCAATTATACAAAAAAAAGAAAAGGGCATGTGTAACACACGCCCTAATCTTAGGAGACAAACAACTTACAAAAGCTTATAAATAGCCTTTTTCTGTCGCAGCAGTTGTGTATGCCGCTTCTAAACCTGCTAAAGCTTCCTCAGCAGTCTCTTTTCCTTGCATGAAGTCTACTAATTCAGCACCTGCAGCTGAATGCATTAAACCAGCATATGGCAACATTGGATACGGCTTAGTTCCCATCGCAGCAGCAGCAAATACACCTGCAGCAGCTGGAGTAGGCTCATAACCATCAATTAACCAAACAGCTTGTGGCGCAGTCGTTTCGTTCAACATATCTGGACGAATTGCATGCATCAAAGCCATAAAAGTAGCCTCTGCATCTGCATCTGAAATATTCTTAGCTACAGTAAATCCATCCCACCATAGGGTTGAAGCTGCAGTTGTACCACCACCAACTGTCATAGGACCAGCAGTAGCTGTAGCAGCTACTACAGCTGCATCTACCTCATCGCCTCTAAGGGCTCCGATACGTGATCCCCACATATTCATAAGAGCAACATTACCTGCTTTCCATTCGGCACTTGTTGCGTTTGAATCATGAGTTAGGTAGTCAGGATTCATAAAGTGAGATAACTGTTTCATCATGCTTAGTGTATCGTAACCATGCTGATTGTTAACAGCAATCTTAGCTGTACCAGGCTCAAAGAACTCGCCGCCATGGCCAATATACATATTAACAAATTCCTCAGCTAAGTTCCAGCCTGAAGCATAAGCACCACCAACAGGGTTCTTCATCAAACCGCTAGAACGAATTCTTCCAGCAGCCTCTAACATTTCTTCATAAGTAGTTGGCACCGCAATTCCTAACTGGTCCAAAACATCTGATCTATAAGTTAGATGTTGAGCGTTCGCCATAAAGGCAATACCCATAATATTTCCATCAATTGTAACTAACTGGCTTTTCTGAAGACCTTGTCCATGCTTAGCAACTAAATCATTCAAAGGTCTAATCACATCATTGTTCATAAGTGCAACAATTGATGAGTTAGCAACAATAGCTGATGTAAATTCAGCTGGGTTACCAGTCATACCTGGAAGATTAATTTTTTGATGATCAGCAGTTAGGTTTGTTTCAACTGTAACACCGCCGCCTGCACATTCCATTGCGCCTGCACCAATCGTTTGGATCGCTGGAAACTCATTACCTACAATACTAACTCTTCCTTCCGAGATGCCGCAACCCGCCCATGCACTTGAAGCTAGAGTAGTAAGCGCTACAACTGTAGCGATTTTTCTTAAAAACATAATAACACTCCTTTTTTCAATTAAATACAAATTAATAATACATCGTAGTAAACATTAATAAAAATATTGCATACGATTGCAAACGATTATATCACAGAGTCTTAATCTCTATATAACTTTTTATACAGCATATTCTATTCTTAAATAAAATTTACAAAGTATATTATCCTTAGCTAAAATCTAGCATTTTTAGTCAGCAAAAGTAAATATTTATTTTTCAATCGCAATACTAAATAGGATTATGAAGATGCCTGCCAGAGGACCCAGACCTGCAATGGGGATTGCTACAAAAATATCCCATACAAATAAATGCATTTTTGCTTCGTATGCTCAGTCATTTAATTCATCTGAAAATGGCGATATTGAACAGGCAATAAAATCAATTTTTAGTGCTGATGCAAAAATTGATGCCTTCCATCCTGTTAATGAAACAAAGGGTGCAATTGGTTATTTTAGGGACATTATTAGCCCAATCCTACAATCGTTTAGAGGCTTTCAAAGACGTGATAACATTATTATTGGGGGAGAATATCTAGGCGGCGAATGGGTTGCTACTACAGGCTATTTTTTGGGTCATTTTGAACACACATGGCTTGGTATTCCGCCAAGCGGTAAACTTGAACATATTCGCTTTGGTGAGTTTCATAGAATGATTGATGGGGAGATTGTTGAATCACAAATCTTTTTAGGTGTTGCAGAGCTATTGATTGACCTTGGTATCTGGCCGCTTGAACTCATGGGGGGATATGAAGGAGTTACTCCTGGCCCATCAACACAAGACGGTATTAGTATTACTAAAAATGAACCAGTCAATTCTAGAGCTACAGCTGATTTAGTTGAAGGTATGCTGATGGAGCTCACCTCGCCAGATGCAGCTTGGATTCCTTACTGGGATGAGCGAATGATATGGTATGGGCCCGGTGGTTTTGGCTCATATGTAACGACTGAAGCCTTTGCAGCGTTCCAAGTACCATTTGAGAATACATTTGAAGGCTGGGGTGACGGAGTTCCTCAAGGAATTTTAGGGGTTGGCTCTCAGTGCAAAGCAGGCGATGGCGACTATGCGTTTCTGAGTGGTTGGCCACAAGTAACAGGCGTTCATGTCAAGACCTTTATGGGCATTGAGCCCACAAATAAACGTATTTATATGAGAGATTGTGACTGGTGGAGGTGCAAAGATGGAAAGATTATTGAAAATTGGTGTATGGTCGATACACTTCACTTAGTGCATCAGTTAGGTCGAGACATACTATCTGAAATTTCTCAATAACCTTACTAAAAACTCAAAAAATTTATGTTCTTGATTTTTCAAAATCTTCCCATGCACTTTTAAAGCTGTCAAAATTGAAACCTTTCTTTTCAGCAGGGCCAAGTATCAACTGCTCTGAAGCAAATAACTTATGGATAGCGTCCTTTAAACCGTTAATAACCTCTTTAGGGATTACAACTGCGCCATGAAGGTCGGCATGAATTAAATCATTTGGCGAAACACTCATACCAAGAACACTAATTTTTGTATCAATTTCTCGTACATGAACAAACCCATGACTTGGACCGATAGAGCCTGCAACGACTGGAAAATCCTCCGCAAGATCACCAAGATCTCTCATAACTCCGTTAGTCAGCGCCCCAGAAAGGCCAAACCCTTTGTGGACCTTCGTATTGACTTCGCCCCAATAAGCTCCAATACAATTTGGATAATCAACATCCTCTATGACTGCAACACTAGGGCCAGTAACTTCTGACATATATTGGTAATAATTCATCCTCCGCTCTTTAATTACCTCTTGATCTTCTTTTGGCGGGCTCAGTGCAGCAATCTTTGCAGTTTTAGCAAAACCAACCATTGCTCCACCCTTTGGTGCTGAGCAAATCATCGTTCCACGAGTAAATTCTGAAAAGCCTCGCTTGCCTTGTGCTACTTCAATTGCGTTACATACAGTAGGAGTGTCTACTGATTGGAGAAGGGCAAGTAGTTCTTGATCTAGTTCATAAGCCATGTTTTTAATATCTCCGTAGTTTTTTCTGGTTGTTCTAATGTTGGCAAATGACCGGCATTTTCAATTACCTCTAAAGTTGAATTGCTAATTATATTATGCATCATTTCATGCTTCTCTAGAGGGCATAATTTATCTTCCAGGCCACACATTATTAACACTGGTATATCAAGTGAATTAAGTGTTTTCTCTTGATCAATTCTTCCTTGGAGGGCTCTTGATTGGCTAACAAAAACTTTAGGGCCTAAAGAAAGAGCCATCTGCATGCAGATATTTAAAATAATATCTGGATTATCACTATCCGCTAAATATTTAGGTTTCATCTCATCACGAATTACATTTATTAATTTTCCTGATAAAGCATCACTAATTTGAGGCTCACGCTTGGCTTTCACTTCCTCTAATTCAGATTTAGGATTGGTATCAATTAATATCAATTTTTCAACTCTTTCTGGCGCCTGTGAACAAATTTCCATAGCAACAATTCCGCCCATTGAATGACCAGCAAGGCAGAATTTTGGTGGCGCATGACTTAAAACATCAGCCGCCAAGTCACTAATATTGTCATGTTTAGAAATATCTGCGATATGGACTGACACCTCAGAGAGAAGCCCCTCTATTTGTGGCGCAAAAATGCGCTCATCACACATCATTCCAGGAATCATTACAAGGGGTGTCATAGTCTATTACTAGCAAGCATAGCGCCCTCAGATAAAGATTTTAATTTAGCAAAAGCAATTTCTGGATCGACCGCTCCAAATCCTGCGAACGTTCCAAAGCCACAGTCTGATCCTGCAATTACTCTTTCACTCCCTACTATATTAACAAATTTTTCGATACGCTCTGCAACTAGCTGAGGATGCTCAATGAAGTTAGTGGTTGTATCTACAACTCCTGGTACAAGAATTTTCGTATCTGGTATTTCGCTTTTACGATCTCTAAAAACTGTCCATTCATGAGCATGGCGTGGGTTTGAAGTTTCAAATAGAGTATATCGAGCTTTTGCCTTCATGAGAGTTCCAAAAACTTTATTCATATCTATATCACAACAGTGAGGACCCTCATAATTTCCCCAACAGATATGAATTCTGACCTTCTCTTCTGGGACATTCTTAAGCGCATGATTTAGTGCTTCCACATGTGACTCAATAATCTTTATAAACTCTGAATCAGACAAGTCACTAAATAACATATGCCTAGAAAGTGCTAGATCAGGACAATCTAACTGCAAGTCTAAACCTGATTCCACAATAGTTTCATATTCATCTCTCATAGCATCCGCCAAAGCAGCTAGGTAAGCATCCCTAGTAGGGTAGAAGTCATTTTGTAAAAATAGTGAAATAACACCAGGAGATGCTGCATTCATAAAGCCTCGTTCAACACCATTTTTAGCCATTGCAGATTTCAAATTAGATATATCCTTTTGAAGCTCTCCTTGGCCTTTTGACTTAACTTCACTTGTACACATTGGTCTTGAGTATTGGGGGGTTCCACCATCATCAGAGAGTCTTTTAAGAAAACCTGGAAACATCTTTAGGTCTTCTGGCGCATTTCGAGCACTGTCACCTGAAAAACCTGTGTATCTATCTTTCACATAAGTTGCGTATGATATTTTTGATGTTTCTCCATCACTAACAATATCTATACCAGCACTTTTTTGCCTCTCAACAGTCTTTAAAACATTCTCTTCCATGCACTCATCAAAACTCTTCTCATTATATTTCTGATTATTTTCTCGGGCAAAAATATAGTCTACAACTTCTTGCATTCTTGGAAGAGAACCTACGTGGCTAGTTAATATTCTACTCATTTTTTACTCCTAAATAATATCTTAAAAGGGCACTATCTATAGGCCTACTAAGTCATCAACAGACAAATGATTCGTTAAAAGAACAGCACCACTAAAATCATTATCTTGTGAATTCGCCCCTGGGAAACCAATACACCGAATTGATGCTGCTAAAGCAGACTGCATGCTGATTTCTGTATCCTCTATGGCAATACAATCTTGTGCATCTAGATGCATCTCAGATAGGGCCTTTAGGTATATATCTGGACTTGGCTTCGGATTGGAGACTATCGTATCGTTTCCAATGAAACTGAAATCATCCCTCCTTATCTGATCCCCTAATGCAAAAAAGACGGCATCAATATTTACCTTTGATGTATTTGTTACGAATGCTAGCAGTAAACTTTTATCCAGTGCATAACTTATCAAGCTATCTACGCCAGGGCGAAGTAAGATAGTTTCTTTGTCCATTAAAGTATCAAAGATTTTAGTTTTATGCCTATGAAGCTCCTTCACATCAACATCAACACCGCGTTGAATCGCATAGTTTTCGATCCTATCACAGCCACCAGATTTTGCAAGTAACTGCTGGTACTCTTCAGAATTCCAATTCCAATCAAGTCCAGCCTCAGCAAATGCTTGATTGAATGAGCGTCGTTGAAGTTCAGAAGTTTCAACAAGCGTACCAATTGATCCAAAAAGAATTGCTTTGTGATTCATTATCATATCCTTAAAAACTACCTTTTCCATGTTGGACCAGCTTGATCATCAGTCTTTGTAACCCTGAAAAGACTTGCACTTGCCAAATCTTTAGGAACAATTTTGTGCAGCATGTCAGGGCTTATCAAACATGTGTCTCCAGGAGAAAGAGTTGTAACATTTTCATCCCACTCTAGAGACCATTCACCGCTCATTATCATATTAACCTCATGTCGACCAGAAGAGTATTGCTCACCAACAAAAGTGTCAGCTGTAATATAGTCAATTTCAAAACCAGGCCGATCCTTTAAAATCCCATCTACCCCAATAACCTTTAACGGTAAATTCTGTGATTTTTGATTTAACTCTGATGCGCTGACAAAAAAATTATTATTAAAATCTTCAGTTGTAATTTCAGAAAAACTCATAAGATTAGTTTCAGTCAATAAGGGCATCGGGTTAATATTTTTTGGCAGAATCTCCCCTTTTTTAGTGTCGTATAGTAATCCATTATCGCCCAAAATAAGGCCGTAATCTTTGGCATCATTAATAACCTCAGGAGCCCATGTAACGCCTCCACCTGCATCATCACCTCCAAGTATTGCCATCAACATTCCATAATCGTTCCCAATATTTTCAAATGCGCGAAACATGCCTGTAGGAATATTAACCATATCACCTTCTTCTGCTACTATCTCTCCAGAATCACCGTAGCGTCCCCAGAAAAAACGCCATCGACCCTTGAATACATAAAATACTTCAGCAGTTGTGTGCGAGTGTAATGAATTTATGCAGCCTGGAGGCTGCCCAGCAGCGCCAATATTAAAGCCTGGTGATTGATTGATATGAACATGTTGATCAGGGCTCTCTGATACCCCAGAGCCAATAATTGTAAAGTTATCTTTCTGGTTTGATCCAGGCGTATGAGCATCAATAAAGGCAGTTTTACAAGGCTTTAAATCAGCATATCGAACAATACACTTTTCCATTTCTTCTAGAGTCATTATTAACCAGTCTTAAGAATTATTTGCTTCCACATCGAAGTCTCATCAAACAATGTGTATTCTCTTCTTAAGCCCCATGGGCCAAATTCAGCATGAGAGACACCCATCACATATAAATCTGCGCCTGTAGGCTCACCAAAAACTCCCCAACCATCGTGCTTACCTTTTAGAGACCATCGAACAGCTGCGCGAGGAGACATATATTGATCTTCTCTTCCAATTTGATGCTCAATAGTAAATGTTGCACTTGGCATTGAGGAGCGAAGTCCCATCCAAAAATCATCTGCATCCGAGTAAGAGTGGCCTGATACGCCTCCAGGATACTCCAGATCACAACCACGATCATACTCGGAGTTAATAACAGATTGATCAGAGTTCATAATGCGATTTAAAATATCAACATACTTTTCGCCCCACTCGTTAGTGTTGCCCTTTCCTATATATGGTCCTGGAAGGTCCACAGAATCTGTGAAAGGGTGCTGACATTTATCCATACCACCCTCTGACTCTATCTGTTTTCTAGCAAAGTCTTTTGGATGTATACCAAGCTGTCTAGCCATAGCTCCTACATCACGGATTAACCACTCATCATTAACTTGATTATTAATAGCATGGCAATCCGCTATTGTTCTAAAGACAATTTTTGTACCTGTTGCTTTACCAAACTGTCCATCTCCCATATGTGATGCCGTAGATATAATTCTATGGGATGACAACATTCCTGTTTCAGGAGTACCAGACCAGATTACATCCTCACCTAAGAGTTGACGGTCTGGGAATTCAGACAAAGTTGCTTTGGTGGCTTCTATAACTGGCTTATTACCAATTATCAGGGAGTAGGGTGCTCTTAATATAATATCATCCGAATAAAGATAGAGAAGCTTATCAATTCCTCGATCCTCCCAAATTTCATGAGTAATGCCATTTATCCAATCTGGAAAATTAGCATAGTTTGAATCAAAACCTTTCATAAATTAAACTCCATAATTATTTAAAATTTTTGCTGAACCCCTTATTATAAGAGGGCCATCAATTTTTACACGTTTCGCCTTAGTTGAGTTTTTCTTAATAGAGTCAATTAATATCGAAACTGTTTCGTCCACCATACGATTTGCGCGTTGCCTGACAGTTGTTAGATTGTAAGCCAGCCATTTAGCAACTGGGACATCATCATAACCAACAACTGAGACGTCTTCGGGTATCTTTAATCCTAGCTCATAACGCATAACGTCCATTACTGCAAATGCCATGTGGTCATTAACAACAAAAACTGCATCGGGTATTTCTTTTGCTGTAAACATTTTTCGCGCAGCTTGACGAGCTTCATCTAGGTTAAAGTTACCAACTTCTCGAGCAAAAATATTTTGTCCATTTTTTTTAAGCTCATCAGTAAAACCTTTTTCTCTATCCCTTTGAGTAGAGGCGCCTTCCCATCCAGCTATATAGCCGATGCGTTTATGGCCGTTGGCACAAAGAAATTGAGCAATCTTTTGCCCCCCAAGTTCATTATCAGAGGTAACTGCTGAGAGCCTTTTATCATCTTGAGTACGATTAAATAAAACAACAGGAACACCGGCATCAGAACATCTTGATGCTAGATTGGTAGACATACCAACAGATGCTGCAATTATTCCATCGACCTGATAGTCAAGAATTTCTTCCACTACGTTGTCAATATTTCCTGAGGTGTTAGTCGCCATAAAGATCAATACGTGATAACCATTTTTTTGAAGCGCCCCCGATAAAAGTTCTAATGCCTCAGGATAAAAGTAATTGTCTAAGTAGGCAACAACAAGACCTATAATTTTTGTCTTTCCAGTAATTAGTGATCGAGCTAATACATTAGGTCTATAACCAAGATCCAAAGCAGCTTTTCGAACTAACTCATTAGTCTTTTTAGAGGCTGAGGCACCAGGTGTAAATACGCGAGATACTGCAGACTGACTAACGCCAGCTAATTTTGCTACTTCTAATGACGTGACTTTTTTATTTAACATTAGTCAGCAGTCCAGCCTCCATCAACCATAAGGGCAGATCCAGTAACCATTGATGAAGCATCAGAGGCCAAAAATACAACCGCACCCATAATATCTTCCACTTCCCCAATTCGGCCAATTTTTATTTTGCTTTCAATCCACTCTTTGCGATCAGGATTATCAAAAGTAGATTGCGTAAGAGGAGTTCTTATAAATGTTGGACAGATTGTATTAACCCTAATTTGATGAGGACCCCACTCAATGGCCATAGCCTTTGTAAATCCTTCAACTGCATGCTTTGATGCTGAATAAACTGCTCTATCAATTCCACCGACATGTCCCATCTGAGAAGAAATATTGATTAATGAGCCAGTTTTTTTTGCATTTATTAATCCATTTGCCACTGCTTGAGTAACAAAGTAAGCACCACGAAGATTAACATTCATTACCGCATCAAAATCTTCTATTGAAGTATCTTTAGAGGGTGAGTGCCTTCCCAAACCAGCACTATTAACTAAAATGTCAAATGGGCCTTTACTATCAATAATTTCTTGAACTAAATTTGTATCAGCAACATCCATCACCATTGCTTCAGCGCTTAATCCTTTAGCTTTAATTGTATCAACAACTGAATTAAGTTTATCACTACTTCGAGCTGAAACAACTACATGCGCACCTGCTTCAGCTAAGGCTACTGCACAACCTAGACCAATACCAGATGAAGCTCCTGTAATTAAAGCAGTTTTGTTATCTAGTCTAAACGATGGTGTAGTTGGAAGTTTCACACTCAATATCCTTTCATATTTCTTGCTTTGTTAAATTCTCTTAATCTACCAAGTACATCGATACCCATTTGATCATAAATATCAAGGATATCAAGCATGACCCAGTTCTCTCTTATTTTTCCTTCTTCCATCCTCCAGAAATCAAGAGAGCGAAGAAAAACTTCTTTGTTCGTTGGGGCCATGCCCATCCAACCATCATGGGTAAGAGTTTGTTTCATATTAGGCCAGCCAGTTACGGCTACATAATCTCCATCTCCAAAAAAATGGTAACCTACTTTGTCTCCCCATCCATCTCTCTTACTATAGGTTGTATCCTTTCCCCTATCTGGCATAGCATTCAAAAATGGAATTTGATGCCAGTTTCTAAAACCTTCAATCCCTCTTCCACTTCCTATAGAAGATGGTCCATACCAATTCATTTTTGGATGCCAATAGTAATCCATTTTCATAATCTCAGGATCACCCTGGGATGGGTGCTTTTTCATAGCATCAGCCATTCCTAGAACATGCTCCATTGAAGAGTTACTTTTTTCTGGATCATAAGGCTTATCTGAAATCCCATCCATCGTTGCTGGACCTGGAACACACCACTCTCTTCCAAGTGATGGCGCCATTGGCCAAGAGTCTGATTGCATCATTAGTTCTGGAATATCCCATAAAGCCTGAACTTCTATTATCTTGTCACCCTGAAAGCAATAAAACTCATGAAATCGCATGTGCGCTATATGGCCTGTTGGCGGTATATCTAAAAAAGGCTTCAAGAATGTACCATTATAAAATCCAGCACATCCTACCCACTCTAAATCCTTTTCTGTTTTTCCAGCGATAACAATATAATCCCGCCTTTCTAGATCTGGCATTGATTCAAAAAGGGGCTTAAGCGCCTGGCTATAAAAATTAGTTGGGCCTGATATATCTCCAAAAGGATGGGAAAGATGAATAGTAGCTTCTTCATGAAATAAAGAGTCAAGGTTTCTTCGAACCTCATCTTCAGTGAAACTGTACATACTTAATCTTAGAGGTTTTATTAGCTCCTTAAGATAATTAATTCTATGCACTACTGCGCTGCCTTCCCATAAGGTACATCCTCTCCACCATATCGCCTAACTCTCATGTTGGCTTGCTCTGCATGGCCAACAAACGACTCAAGCATACATAGTCGAGAACAGTATCTACCAATCTTTACAGCTGCTTCATCAGTTGTAATTTTTTGATAACTATGAGTTTTAAGATACTTACCAACCCAAAGACCACCCGTATAACGACCTGCTTTTTTTGTTGGTAAAGTATGGTTGGTTCCAATGACTTTATCACCATTAGAAACGTTTGTTCTTGGCCCTAAAAAAAGAGCCCCATAAGAATGCATATTTTCTAAAAACCAATCATCACGATCAGTCATAACCTGGACATGTTCAGATGCAATTTCATTAGCAACATCTAACATCTCATCATAGCTATCACAAAGAATTATTTCACCATACTCTTCCCAGCTAACTGAGGCAGTTTCTGCTGTTGGAAGAATGGTTAAAATTCTAGCTATCTCAGAGATTGTTTCTTCTGCTAGATTTTTATTATTAGTTACCAAAACAGCTGGCGAGTTATATCCATGCTCAGCCTGGCCTAACAAATCTGTTGCACACAATTCAGCATCAACCGTATCATCTGCTATCACCATAGTCTCCGTTGGACCGGCAAATAAATCAATTCCAACCTTACCAAATAATTGCCTTTTAGCTTCAGCAACAAATGCGTTTCCAGGACCAACAAGCATATCAACTGGGTCAATTGTTTCAGTACCAAGAGCCATGGCTCCAACAGCCTGAATGCCTCCTATGACATATATTTCATGAGCACCACCAAAATGCATTGCTGCAATAACTGCAGGATTTGGAGTGCCCTTATATGGAGGCGTGCAAGCAATAATTCTTGGAACCTTTGCAACACTAGCAGTTACAACTGACATATGCGCTGAAGCAACCATTGGGAACTTTCCCGCTGGGATATAACATCCAACTGATTGAACAGGAATATTTTTATGTCCTAAGATAACGCCAGGCATAGTTTCAACCTCTATATCCTTCATAGAATCTCTCTGCGCTTGTGCAAAGTTTCGAACCTGCTCTTGAGCAAACTTAATATCCTCAAGGTCTTGAGGTGATACTTGTTGAATTAAACTATCAATCTCAGACTGACTTAATTTGAAAGATTTTGGAGTGTAATTATCAAACTTTTCTGCAAACTCTCTAACTGCCGCATCTCCTCTATCCTCTATGGACTTTAAAGTATTTTTTACAATCTCACTAACCTCAGCATCATCGATGGCCTTAGCAGCATCTGTCTTACCTTTTTTTAAATATGTTATCGACATAATATCTCCAATTAATTTGGCTTTGCGGGAGCCATCACACCTCGATCATAAGCCTCCCAGCCTAGACCATTAAAAACATCAACGCCAAGTTGCGAAAGAATACTTGGAAAGTCAACAGTTACCCAGTTGTCTATTATGAGTCCATCCTTAACTTCCCAAAAATCTGTGTAGTGAATTTTTACGCGCTTATTAGTAGGCTCAATGCCCATGAATTCTCCACTATGAACTGCATCAATATGACCAAAGCAAGATGCCCACTCACCATCTACTAAAAACTTGTCGGTATTATAAATTCGATCTGAGAAAGCAGCCCTAAGAGGTAGCTGCCAATTATTACGAAACTCTTCTAAACTTTTCTTGGTACCACAACCCTGATTGCCCATCCAACGAAAATCTTTATGAAAATGCTTTTCCATATTATTAGAGTTAGCAGCTAAGGCATCTTCCATAGCCTTTACAACAGCAAGTGTTTTTGTAGATTGCTCGTTATAGCTCATTTTTTTAAATCTCCAATTTTTTAATTTTTAAGCAGTTTTCCAGTTTTAGAACTGAAAAGTAGACATAAATTTGCTGGCACATTTGCCATAATTGTTGAACCAATCTTGGCATAATAATTTTTATCAGACTTTATGGAAATTAAGTCACCACCAGCCTTAACTGAAACCATTGTCATATCTCCCAATAACTCCATTGAAAATGCTGCTGCTTTAATCGCCCCCTTACTTTTAACAATGGATGCATCTTCCGCCCTAAATCCTAGAGTTATATCACCTGAATGTTTTTTATTTAAGCCTTGAATTTTTACGTTGTCTCCAGAGAAGACTCCATCTTTTATTACACCTTTCATTAGGTTCATAGCAGGGGAGCCAATAAAACTTGCAACAAAACTGTTAGCAGGCGTATTGTATATTTCTTGAGGCGTTCCAACCTGTTGGACGAGCCCATTATTCATAACAACAACACGATCTGCAAGCGTCATTGCCTCAACCTGATCATGAGTTACATAGATTGTTGTTACGCTGAGCTTGTGCTGGAGGTTTTTAATTTGCGCTCGGGTAGAGACGCGTAATTTAGCATCAAGGTTTGAAAGTGGTTCATCCATTAAAAATACTGTCGGCTCTCTAACAATTGCTCTTGCCAAAGCTACTCTTTGTCTTTGACCCCCAGAAAGTTCTGATGGTTTACGGTGTAAGAAATCATCAAGCTCAACCATTGCAGAGGCTCTCATAACTTTTTCTTTATGGAGCTCTTTATCAATATTTCTTACTTTTAATGGGAAACGAATATTTTCATAAACTGTCATATTTGGATAGAGTGCATATGACTGAAAGACCATTGCAACGTCTCGGTCCTTTGGCTCTAGATTGTTTACAACCTCTCCATTAATCAACACCTCTCCACTAGTAACAGTTTCAAGTCCAGCAATCATTCGCATTGTGGTCGTTTTTCCACAGCCTGATGGCCCAAG
The DNA here is from genome assembly GCA_905612405.1 of uncultured Candidatus Thioglobus sp. GTDB lineage: Bacteria > Pseudomonadota > Gammaproteobacteria > PS1 > Pseudothioglobaceae > Pseudothioglobus. Next base: position 4,338 of record CAJQRX010000048.1, on the reverse strand, counting down.
TAATACCAAAAACTCTTCATCAGGAATAGTAAGGTTAAAGTTATCTACACCAACAAAATCACCCCATTTCTTTGTAATATTTTTTAGTTCAATTTTAGCCATATTTTTTTATGTATACTGTTTTGAGAAAAGTGCATAAATAGTCGTAATGCATACGATTGCAAAATATTATATCACACGCTATTTTTTTTTGATAGCGATGTTGACATCATATCCAAAATTTCTACTTTAAAAATCATTTTCAGTAATATACAACTTAAAATAACAAACATAAATTCGGAGAAATCATATGACTAACCTTCAACCATCCCGAGAAGTTTTTATTACTTGCGCTGTTACGGGGTCAGGCGATACTACTGGAAAATCTCATAAAGTTCCTATTACGCCCCAACAAATAGCTGATTCATGTATCGAGGCAGCCCAAGCTGGTGCAGCCATTGTTCATATTCACGTTCGCAACCCCGAAACAGGGGTTCCCGCGCGCGATCCTAAACTCTATGCTAAAGTTGTAAGCATTATTCGTGAATCGAAGGTTGATATGGTGCTCAATCTAACAGCAGGAATGGGTGGAGATTTAGTATTTGGCTCTGCTGAAAAACCTTTGCCATTAAATAATGAAGGTACTGATATGGTAGGCGCAACTGAGAGACTTGACCATGTTAGACAAATACTTCCTGAGATCTGCACTATTGATTGCGGAACAATGAATTTTGGCGAAGGTGGTTATGTCATGACCAATACTCCAGCAGTGCTTAAGGAGATGGCAAAACAAGTTCAAGAGCTTGGGGTTAGGCCTGAAATAGAAGTCTTTGATACTGGTCATTTACAACTTGCCATATGGCTCAAGAATCAGGGTTTAATTGATGATCCTGTTATGATTCAGTTATGTATGGGCATTCCATGGGGGGCGCCTGATGACTTAAACACCTTCCTTGCAATGACATCAAACGTTCCAAAAGATTGGACATTTTCTGCCTTCTCAATCGGTAGAAATCAGCTGCCTTATGTTGCCATGGCTATCTTAGCGGGTGGCAATATTCGTGTCGGACTTGAAGATAATATATACCTAAAACGGGGCGTTTTTGCTACCAATGCAGACCTTGTTAAAAAAGCTGTGCAGACAGCAGAGGGCATGGGCTGCGCCATCATAGGGCCAGATCAAGTTCGAGATAATATGAAACTTGTAAAACGCTGGGGCTAGATATGAAAAGTATCAAGGTGGCAGGTGTTATTGGTGCAGGTGTTATTGGAAGTGGGTGGATAGCTAGATTATTACTAAATGGTATTGATGTTTTTGTCTATGACCCCTCCAAAGATGCGCCAAAATATGTCAATAAAGTTATTGATAATGCTGAGAGAGCATATAAAAAGTTGCTCACCTCTAATCTACCTAAAAGGGGCAAGCTCTTATTTTCTAACTCAATTGCAGAGGTTGCAAAATCTAGTGAGTTAATTATTGAAGCTGTTCCAGAAAGGCTTTCAATCAAACAATCAGCATATGAGGAAATCGAGTCGAGCGCAGACAAAGACCTAGTCATAGCATCATCAACTTCTGGCATTCTACCTTCAGACTTACAAGCAGAAATGAAACACCCTGAAAGGCTTCTGGTTGCCCATCCATTTAACCCAGTCTACCTTTTGCCGCTAGTTGAAATTGTTGGTGGCGCTAAAACATCCAAAGCTACAATCCAGGAAACAAGTAACATTTTTAACAATATTGGCATGTTTCCACTGCATATTAAAAAAGAAATTCCTGCTTTTATTGCTGACAGACTTCTTGAATCGGTTTGGCGTGAAGCCCTTTGGTTAGTAAATGATGACATAGCAACAACTGAAGAAATTGATGATGCAATTCGTTATGGCTTTGGTCTTCGATGGGCACAAATGGGACTTTTTGAAACTTACAGGCTGGCTGGTGGTGAAGCAGGTATGCGTCATTTCATATCGCAGTTTGGTCCTTGTTTAGAGTGGCCTTGGACACATCTTATGGATGTTCCTGAATTTACAGATGAATTAATAGAAAAGGTATCTAGTCAATCTGACCAACAGTCTGGAAAATTTAGTATTGACGAGCTAATGGAAAAGCGTGATGATAACTTGGTTGATTTTTTAAAAGTTTTAAAAGAAAATCAGTGGGGCGCTGGAAATTCTCTCAAAGAATTTGATAAAAGTTTGTCAGAGTCAATTAAAAAACCAAAGTTTTCAGAGCTAGATTTATCAAGCTCCATACTCACCTATATCACTAAAGTACCAAAAGAGTGGGCTGATTATAATGGGCATATGACAGAAGCACGTTATCTTGAATGCTTTTCAGAAGCAACTACAGAGATGATGTCTATTATCGGCGTAGACGAAGAATACATATTAAACATAGGATCTTACTTTACGGTTGAAACTCATATTCGCCACTTAGATGAGGTTCAAATTGGAGAGAGTATAAAAGCTAAAACCCAAGTTATCTATGGCGAAAATAAAAAACTGCACCTGTTCCACTGGCTTAATCATGAGGATGGCAGGCTGTTAGCTACTGCTGAGCATATGTTAATTCATGTGGATCTCAAAACACGGGGCGCAAGCATGCCAAATGATTTGGTCATGAATCAGATGGGGTTAGTTTATGAAGCTCATCAGAAACTACCTAAACCAGAAGGCTTAAGCCGAGCAGTTGGAGATAAATTTTAATACTGTTTTTCAGATAGGACTTAAAGCGATCTAGTTAAACTCAATACTTGGCCAGTAATTGGCGCTGAAATAGTTCTACGATATGCATGAATGATACTCTGGTTAGATGTTGGCTCAAAGCCATCAAAAAGCATTCCATAGTGATCAACTGAGTTTTCAATAATAGATGGCGAGACCACATTGATTCTTAATTTTCCAGCATACTCAGCAGCCAATGTTGAAACGCACATATTAAGAGCACCATTAGCGGCAGCGGCACATGAGCCAGCAATAATCGGCTCATCACCAATTATCCCACTAGTCAGGGTAATTGATCCATTTTCGCGGAGGAAAGGTATAGCTGCTTTTGCTAAATTTAATTGACTAAAACATTTAGTAGAAAGGCCAGCTGCAAAATCCTCCATTGTCAGCTCATCAAAAATCTTGAAAGGAGTACCTCCAATACAAGATACCAATGCGTCAAATGAACCAATAGAAGCTAAAACATCACTAATGCTTTCAAAATCAAAAGCGTCAATCTTTAAATCTGGCCCAGATCTGCTAGCTCTTATAACTTCATAGTCTTTCTGTAAACCTTCGACAACTACTTTACCAAGTTTTCCAGTTGCGCCAATTACTATAATTTTTTTCATTTAAAACCTTTTAATATTTAATTTAAATAATAAATAGAATCTTATCATTAATAAAGCAACTTGCCAATAGCTGCCTTTACTTCGCTTCTGTTTGTTTCAGAAGTAAGAGCCTCACCAATATTGACATTAACACTCCTTCGAAGGCTAAAAAAAAATTTCTTTTTAACTAATCTTGGAGCTTTTGAAAAGAAACTACCCCACATATCATTGATTGCGAAAGGAACAACAGCTACATTGTCTTGGCACTCAACTAATATTTTTTCAAAGCCCCTTTTCAAGTCGCTTAGTTCACCTGAAGTAGAGATATGGCCTTCAGGAAATATTACAACAACGCAATCTTCATTTAGCAAGTTGATTATATTTTGCATTGCATTGCGACTATTTTCAGGCCTTATTGATACAGCACCAACTCCTTTTAGTATCCAATTCAGTATTGGCATACGATAGTAGTCATCATGGACAACAAACCGAATAGTCCTTGGAGTTGCCCATTGAATTAAGGCAAAATCTATCCAGCTAATGTGATTACCTAAAAGTAAAACAGGTCCGTTTACAGGTAAATTATCTAAACCAGTTACCTTTAATCGATATCGCCACCCAAACAATAAAAGGCCTACAATTTGCCGCATGACTAAAGAATAGTTTTAAGTTTTTTAAGAACGATACTGAAGCCTGCTACTGCAATAAATGCATTAAAGTAAAGTATAAACTCACTTCCAAAATTTAGATTTGCAAGGATCATTGTAAAAATCAAAAGGGTAATCATAGCGATATTTTGAAGCCAGTTTTTACCAGCTAACATACTCCCAAGTCCATCTTCAGGTGAGTTCGCTTGCATCAATGCATTAAGCGGAACAATCATCATTCCTGCTCCAACTCCAAATAAAAGAATAGTCGATGTTACTAATACTAAAGCAGCAAGATTTGGGATAAAGCTAAGGCTTGAAATTACAGGAATTAGAATGGTACAGACTGTGATAATGATGGAACCCACATAGATATTATTAGTGCGAATTAAGTTATG
>CAJQRX010000047.1 GCA_905612405.1 uncultured Candidatus Thioglobus sp. | reverse complement strand
TTAATCGAGAATTTAAAGGTTTTAAATGCAATGTGAGGATTTTCAGGCTCTATAAAAATCTTGATAGAGTAGCCTAAAAAAAGTATGCCTAAAGTTGCAGCAGAAACTAAGTAGATTAAGCCGCTCATCCCAGTAAGATAGGGCAATAGGGCAACTAAAAATAATAGCACTGTATATAGAAGAATTTGTACTCGAGTAAATTCAAGGCCGTGAGTAACCGGCAGCATTGGTATCTCAGCCTTCTTATACTCTTCTCGCCTATGAATAGCTAACGCCCAAAAGTGTGGGGGCGTCCAAATAAAGACGATTAAAAAAAGCAAAAGTGCGTATTCAATTCCTTGAGAGCCTGCTATAGAAGTCCACCCAAGAACCGGAGGAGCAGCGCCTGCAGCGCCGCCAATAACAATATTTTGAGGCGTAGCTCTCTTTAAATACATTGTATAAAAAACAGCATAGCCAATCAAAGAAGTAAGCGTCAAAAATGCAGTCAATAAATTAACATACATTACTAATAGAGCAATACCTACAATACCTAAAAAGAAGCCCCATATCAGAGCCTGATTTCTTGTTACCCTACCCTCAGGGAGAGGACGACGATCAGTACGAGACATCTTTACATCAATTTTCTCATCAACCACATGATTAAAAACTGCAGCAGACATTGCAGCTAATGAAATCCCTGCAGAAGCAACAACTATCAAAAAGATATTAGGCAGGTATGGAACTGCTAACAACATCCCAACAACCGCTGTAAGCAAAATAAGCGAAACAACTTTCAGCTTACAAAGGCCTAAAAGATCTGTAATGGAGGGAAGGTTTCCCATCAGCCTATCCTGGAATATTTAAGTAGGCGCTTCAGATCCTTTAACACAAACTTAATGTTGATCTCTTTTGAGTTGTAATACAGCATAAAGTTGCCGATTGGATCAATTAGAAAAATTGAGTTTTCTGGAAACTTTACAAGTCTAGCAGCTAATTTTTCATTAGTTACTTTAGCTATAAGCAAGTTTTCATCGTTACTCATTGGTAGTGAGCCATCTTCAGTAATCAGGACTCTTTGAATTCGACGCATATCCATATTTATAAGGGTGCGAATCGTTTTAATATCATCAACAGCCTGTTCACAGACACTATCACAACTCTTTGAAACATATGCAAGCGTCCAAAAACCATTAAACGTGGCATCGTCTTGAAATTCAATATCTGTTTTTTCAGTTGTTATAACTGGGCGAATAAGCTCCCCATAGTTAACCGTGTTCTGACTGAAATAGGTCGGATTCAAATAAAAGAATAAAGTACCAATGGCTATGGGCAGAATAAATATTGATAATAAAACCCAAAAATCTTTTTTCACTGTCATGTCTTCCCTCGACTCAAAACTGCGTAATGATACGCTTATGAAGTTAAAAACTCAACTTACTAAAGCCTAACTTCTATTCCGTTTTCTTGCATTGCTTTTTTAGCTTCATGCACTGTAAACTCTCCAAAGTGAAAGATGCTTGCAGCAAGAACTGCATCCGCCCCACCATCAATAATGCCCTCGGATAAATGTGATAAATTACCAACCCCGCCAGAAGCAATTAAAGGAACATCAACTGCCTCAGATACTGCCTTAGTAAGCTCAAGATCAAACCCTTGCTTAGTGCCGTCCCTATCCATTGATGTGAGAAGGATCTCTCCAGCACCATTATCTCCTTCTGTCATTTTTACTGCCCACTCTATAGCATCAATACCTGTTGGTTTTCGACCTCCATGAGTGAATATTTCCCATCTCGATGGATTAGAAGATATCCTCTTCGCATCAATAGCTATGACGATGCACTGAGAGCCAAATATAGCGCAAAGCTCATTAATAAGTTGTGGATTAAAAATTGCTGCAGAATTGACTGCAACTTTGTCTGCGCCTGCCTTTAACATTACGCGAACATCCTCTGCTTCACGAATTCCGCCACCAACAGTAAGTGGAATAAAGACTTGGTCAGCAATCTTCTCAACCATTTCTATCGTGGTATTTCTGCCTTCATGTGAGGCGGTAATATCAAGAAATGTTATCTCGTCAGCACCTTCATTATCATAACGCTTTGCAATCTCTACTGGATCCCCAGCATCTTTGATATCAATAAATTTAACGCCTTTGACAACCCTTCCGTCACGGACATCTAGGCATGGAATTATTCTTTTTGCTAAGCTCATGGAGAATGATTTTACCGCATAAATGTAGCCATATTTTTTAGTGCAATATGTTAGTTAAAAGATCAAGTCTCAACCTAGCTTGCTTTAGATTAAGTCTTAAAGAGCCTGATAGGTATAATTGCGCCCCATGACTGAAAAAAAACTAGGCTCATTTAGAGGCAAAAAACTTCCCCCTCAGCATATAGCAATAATTATGGATGGAAATGGAAGATGGGCAAAATCAAGGCATCTGCCTCGTTCAAGCGGCCACCAAAAGGGGGTTCAAAGCGTTAGAAAAATTGTGAAGTATTGTTCTCAGCTCGGCGTTAATACTTTAACTTTATTTGCCTTTAGTAGTGAAAACTTGAATCGATCTAGTGGTGAAGTAAGTCTTCTATTTAAGCTTTTTTTAACTGTTTTAAAAAATGAAACGAAAAAATTAAAACAAAATAATATTAAGCTTAAAATTATTGGAGATCTTTCAGTTTTTAGTCCCGAAATACAAGTGCTAGCAAATGAAGCGGAAAAGCAGCTTTCAAATAATAATGGCCTCAATCTTGTGGTAGCTGCGAATTATGGAGGCCAGTGGGATATTGCTGAATCTGCCAAAAAAATTGCTGTTAAATCTATCAGTGGGGAAATTGATCCAAAAAAAATTGATACATCGCTTTTTCAAGCGTATACAGCTTTAGCTGAATATCCCAAAGTAGATTTATTAATTAGAACGAGTGGAGAAATTAGGATTAGTAACTTCTTATTATGGGATATTGCCTATAGTGAACTCTACTTCTGTAACACTTTATGGCCAGACTTTAATGAAGATGAACTAGATCAAGCTATAGAGGCTTTTCATTCAAGGGATCGTCGCTTTGGGGCGCGGAATAGTGAAAATAATGTTATATAAAAGAATCTTAACCGCTGTTATTGTTGCTCCAATTGTAGTCCTTGGTATCTTGTTATTAAGCCCAACTAACTTTGCATTATCTCTAGCCTTAATACTTATTATTAGCTCTTGGGAGTACTGCAATCTAATACAGATAAATCATCAAGTAGGTAAAGTTGTTTATACTTTATTTATATTACTGGTAACTTACTTTCTAAACAAAGAGTTTTCAATTTTAGTCTTATATATCGCCTCAGTTTGGTGGCTAATTGCGCTAGCTTGGGTTCTCATTTATCCAAAGAACTCTATCCTATTAAGTAAAAATTGGATAGTTAAATTAGCCAATGGTTTTTTTCTTTTTGTTCCTATGGCCACTTCTTTGATGGAACTTCGTTTGGAGCCATATGGAGGAGTTTTAGTTTTATTTCTTATGGTTTTAATTTGGGCAGCAGATATTGGCGCTTACTTTACAGGCAAGGTTTTTGGTAAAAAAAAGTTATGTCCAAATGTTAGTCCTGGAAAAACTTTTGAAGGGGTTTATGGTGGAATCGCATTATCACAGTTAGTCGCTGTTTTATATGTTTATACCGCAATTAAAACTCCAGCACTAAATGATTTTCTTGTATTTTGCTTTTTAGCCTTGGTTATTTCACTTGTATCAGTTCTTGGTGATTTATTTGAAAGTGTTTTAAAGCGCGTTGCAGAAGTGAAAGATAGTGGAAATATCCTTCCTGGACATGGTGGGCTTCTTGATAGAATAGATAGCTTAACATCATCTGCCCCAATATTTTTTCTTTTATTTAAACTTTTGACATGAAAAATATAGCTATTTTAGGAGCGACGGGCTCAATTGGAATTAGTACACTAGATGTTATATCTCGTCATCCAGAAAAATATAGTGTCTTTGCCTTAAGTGCAAATAGTAACTGGAAAAAAATGGAGAAGCTTTGCATTAAATATATGCCAAAAATTGTAGTAATGGACGATGAAGAGGCTGCAGAAAATTTAAGAAAAGTTGCTCCTGATGGAGTTATGGTCTTACAGGGCAAGAGTGCTTTAAATGATGTGGCCTCTCATCAAAATACAGATTTTGTAATGGCAGCAATAGTTGGAAGTGCTGGACTATCGTCTACTTTTGCAGCAGCAACCTCAGGAAAAAGAGTTATGCTTGCGAATAAGGAGTCTCTAGTCTTAGGTGGTAACTTATTAATTAATGCAGCTAAAGAATCTGGCGCAGAATTAATCCCAGTTGACTCAGAACATAGTGCAATATTTCAATGCCTCCAAGGTGGCAAAGAGGGTCTCAAAAAAATACAGTTAACTGCATCGGGTGGTCCTTTTTTAAAAACACCCGTTGAAGACCTTATCAACGTGACTCCAAAACAGGCCTGCAATCATCCAAAATGGAAGATGGGTCAAAAAATATCAGTTGACTCCGCCACTATGATGAACAAAGGGCTTGAAGTAATTGAAGCTCACTTCTTATTTCAACTTTCGCATTCTAAAATCGAAGTAGTTATCCATCCTCAAAGCATTATTCACTCATTTGTTTACTTTAATGATGGTAGTGTTTTGTCACAACTTGGCCTTCCAGATATGAGAAGCGCAATATCCTTCGCTTTGTCCTATCCTGGTAGGCAAAATTCAGGCGTTGAAAGCCTTGACCTAACCAAACAAGAATCACTAGAGTTTTTATCTCCTGACATGGACAAATTCAAGTGCCTAGGTTTAGCGTATGGCGCTTTAGAACAAGGAGAAAGTGCCCCTGGAACACTTAATGCTGCTAACGAAGTTGCCGTAGAAGCTTTTTTAAATAAAAAAATAGGATTCCTAGACATTAGTAAAACTATAGAAAAAACCTTAGCAATAAACCCTATTTCAAGGCTTGACACGCTCGCGAGTGTTGTGGAAAATGACCATCTTTCTCGTCAGATAGCTCGGTCTATTATTGAACCGAGACTTTCATAATAAACCGCTTTTAATGTATAAATCTTTATTGCTTTCTTTGTTGTTATTTTGCGTTTTTTTAAGCGCACCCTCTTCTGCTAGTGGAATACATGACTATAATTTTAAAGTATCAAGGGGCGATGCATTTTATAAATTTTTCTTCAGTGCGGGTCTTTCAGGACAGCTTCTAAAAAAAATGATGGCCTCTGATGAAAGGGCTCAGAGACTAAACAATATTTACCCTGGTGATAAGTTTAAAATAACACTTAATGACAATCATGAGCTGGACCAAGTCCTTTATAGTCCAGTAAATGACAACCCTCTATTGATAAGCTATGATGGTAAATCCTTTAGTTATAGAAAGGAAAGAATCCAGCCAATTGGAGAATTATCTCATACTATAATTACGATTAAAAAGTCTCTAAATTATGACGCCAAAAAGGCAGGGATAGGGGCCGACGTTGTTAAAATGATGGTCGATAATTTTTCCTGGGAGATAGACTTTAGTAAAGACCTCAGAAAGGGTGATAAGTTTATGTTGTCTTGGAATGGAGAGAAAACTCCAATTGCAATGGTTTATGTTGGAAATAAAAAAACTATTGCGCTTTTTTTATATAAAAATAATCTTAATCAAAGTAAATATTACACATTCAAGGGGGTCACTTTAAATGATACTTTTACATTTGCACCTACGAAATATAATCGAATTAGCTCTAGCTTTACAAAAAGACGTTTTCACCCTACACTTAAAATTTATCGATCACATCGAGGAACTGACTTTGCAGCGCCATCAGGAACCCCTGTATTTGCTCCTGCAAAAGGCATTATAAAATATAAAGCAACTTTATCTGGCTATGGGAATGTCGTCTATTTAAAGCATGGCTCAGATTATGTAACAGTCTATGCACACCTATCAAAATTTGCTAAAGGCTTAAAATCTGGAAAAAAGATTAAAAAAAGTGAGTTAATTGGTTATGTTGGATCTACAGGTCAGTCAACTGGACCCCATCTTCATTACGAAATTAGAATTAACGGGGTTCACCAAGATGCTGAAAAGATAATACTGCCTAAACAATCTTTCGTGCCAACTAACGCAATGCCAGAGTTTCAAAAAAGAGCAAGAAGGATTCTTAAGGTATTAAATGAAGGATAGCGCTTTTTGTTCTTCGGCTTCAACTATGCCACGACTATAGCGCAATCGATTAAAATAAATGCTTTAGTTCTTTTATAGTGCTTATGCATTCTAATTTGCAAACAATGCTTTCTCTCCCTCTTCTTCATCGTGGCAAGGTTAGGGATATTTTTGATATTAGTAAAGACAATATGCTTATTGTTACATCAGACAGACTTTCAGCTTTTGATGTTGTTTTTGACCAACCTATTCCAGAAAAAGGAAAAATCCTCACATCAATAGCAAACTATTGGTTTGACAAAACTGAACATATTATTCAAAACCATCTAACTAATATTAAGCTTGACGAAGTATTACCAAGCATCGAAGCTGAAATGCTTCAAGGTAGGGCAATTGTTGTAAAAAAACTCAAACCACTTCCTCTTGAAGCTATCGTAAGGGGCTACCTAATTGGCTCTGGCTGGAAAGAATACTTAGAATCTGGATCTGTCTGTGGAATAGACCTCCCCCTCAATATGGAGCTAGCAGAAAGACTTGAAAGCCCTATTTTTACTGCTTCTTCAAAGGCTACAGCTGGTGAGCATGATACCAACATATCTTTCAGGGAGGTAGAGTCCTTGGTAGGTGAGAATATTGCAGAACAAATTAAAAAAATAAGCCTTGCCCTTTATGCTTTTGCAAAAAAACATGCACAATCTCGGAGTATTATTATTGCAGATACAAAATTTGAATTTGGCCTAGACTCTGAAAATAATTTGACTCTAATGGATGAGATTTTAACCCCAGACTCTTCAAGATTTTGGTCTTTAACCGACTATGCTAAAGGAAAAAGTCCAAAAAGCTTTGATAAGCAAATCATTAGAGACTACCTTGAAATGCTTGACTGGAATAAGACTCCTCCTGCGCCCATAATTCCAAAGTCAATTATGAATAAAACTGCTGAAAAATATAGAGACATTCAATCGATACTATGCAGTTAAGTGGCCACATACAAATGATGAACACCTCTCTTGAGTTTGGTGCGGCAAGGTATAGCCTTCCTATTGGAGAAAATCTAATAGACATGAATGCTCTTTTAGGAAAGCATATTGAACTCACATATAATGATGTAATAATTTGTTCTAATTGTGGAGTGAGAACTAAAAAAAGCTGGTCTGGAGGGTATTGCTTTCCATGCATGCGAGCTTTAGCTAGGTGTGACTTGTGCATCATGAGGCCTGAGACTTGTCACTATTCTGAAGGCACATGTAGAGAACCTCAATGGGGTCTTAACTACTGCTTCCAGCCAACAGTTATTTATCTTGCAAATACATCTAAGCCCAAGGTTGGAATCACTAATAAAAAAAGAGTTTATAGTCGCTGGATTGAACAAGGAGCCGTTTCTGCGCTACCTATACTTGAGGCAAAGTCACGTCTAGACTCTGGGAAGATCGAGGTTGCATTAAAACAATTTGTTGCCGACAAAACAAACTGGCGAAATATGCTGAAAAATGAAGTTGAGCTATCAGACCTTACCTCTCTAAAAGAGACATTACTTGGTAAAATTATAGCTACGATAAAAGAAACTGAGGCCATAGTTCTCAGTGATGATGAGGTAAATATAAACTACCCTGTGCTAAAATATCCTACAAAGATTGTGTCTTTAAACTTTGATAAAGCCCCTATCATATCAGGAGTTTTAGAGGGCATAAAGGGACAATATTTGTTGTTGGACAGTGGTGTGCTTAATATAAGAAAATTTAGCTCATATCATCTTACAGTCAGCAGCTAAAGGACTAATGAAAGTCAATATGATAAATTCTGCTAAACAATTTATAAATCAAAAAAATAAGCGATTAACGCTACTTGGTATGAGTGGTGTAGGCAAGACCCATCTTGCTAAACTTATTGGTGAAGAAGGTGGGTGGTTCCATTTTTCCGGAGATTATAGAATTGGAGCGACTCATCTCAAAGAAGCCATCATTAATAATGTAGCTAATAAAATGAAAAATGATTCATGGCTTAAGCCACTTCTAGAAAACAACTCTATAAGCGTTAATAGTCAAGTTACTTTTGATAACTTAGAGCCAATTTCTGCGTTTCTTGGAAAAGTTGGTAATCCTGAAGAAGGCGGCCTCCCTATTGAGGAGTTTATTCACCGCCAAAGTCTTTTTTTGGAAGCAGAAAAAAAAACAATGTATGAGGTTCCTCATTTTATTAACCAGTCTTTAAAAGACGGTTATGACCATTTT
>CAJQRX010000046.1 GCA_905612405.1 uncultured Candidatus Thioglobus sp. | reverse complement strand
ATTGTTGAGTGGTAAAACTGTCGAATTAGAACATTTAAATGATTGGTTAAAATTTAAAACAAATAGTGCAACTGAGATTAAAATTGACAAATAGTTTGGTAAAATTTTTTAAACAAATATTCTTTATATAATTCAATATGGCAGGTAATCACTACTTAGCAAGTATCGATATCGGAACAGAGAAAATTGCTTTGTTGGTCGCTGACAAAGAAGATAATGGTCATCTCAGGATCATTGGACATAATATATGTTCTTCAGAAGGGGTAAGGAAAGGGTCTTTGTATTCCATTGATTCCCTATCAAGGGTATTAACAAAATTAATTGAAAAAACTCAGAAAAGCTTCGATTTAGATCTTGCTCGTGTGAGGGTAAATATTTCTGATACTCATCTAACATGTACAGATGGTAAAGGAAAAGTTTCGATAAATGAAGCTGTTACATTGCAAGATTTAGATTCCGTCCTTGAGTCTGCCATGGCAATGTCTACGCCAACCAATAAAGAAAAATTACACATTATAAAAAAGAAATTTACAATCGACGAATCAGTGGTAGTAGATAATCCGATGGATATGGAAGCTGAGGTATTGGAGTCAAAGGTTCATATTGTGACTGTTTCTAGTTCAAGTGTGAGGAATATTGAAAACTGTTTGAAGCAAAGCGAACTTGAGGTTGAAAAAATTGTTTTAAACCCTATTGCTAAATCACAGGCAGTACTTACACAAGAAGAAAAAAATAGTGGGATTTGTCTTGTTGATATGGGTGCTGGTGTAACAAGTTATTCTGTTTTTCATGAAGAAGGAATTGTACGAAGTGGGGTCATAGGAATAGGGGGAGATGAAGTTACCCAGGAAATTGCTGATGCCTTTGATACTTCACTAGAAGAGGCAAAAAGACTTAAAGAAATTTATGGGTCTGCCAAATCATCTTCTTTAAATGAAGAAAAGTTTATTGATTTTAATCAATCGACTAATAAAGGTGAACATCAATTATCTAGCTTAGAATTATCTGAAGTTATTGAAGGCGCATATCGTGATATTTTTGTATTACTAAAGAATGAATTAAAACATCATAATTTAGAAGGCATTATTAAATCTGGCTTTGTTCTATGCGGTGGAGCTTCAGAAATTAATTCTATAGAAGAACTTGTTCGTGATTTTTTTTCTAAAAGAGTTAAAATAGGTCAAATTCAGCGTTCAAGAATTTCTGGTTTAGAAACAATTCTTACTGATTATATGTATACAGGCGCTATAGGCCTCTTATTGCATGAGGGAGATTTAAGTAAGTCTGAGTTTATTATGTCTAGTAATGGTAATGGCGTCATTGGTAAACTAAAAAAGGCTATTGTAGGAAACTTTTGATTTATGGTGAAACAAAGAACAATTAAAAAAAACTGTAAAGGCTCGAGGTGTTGGTATTCATAGTGGTAAGCTTGTTAATCTAACTTTAATTCCTGCAGCTCCAGACCATGGAGTAGTTTTCAAAAGATTAGATGCTGGAGGAAGGCAAGTTCATGCTCATAGTGCTTTTGTTAATGAAGTTGTTTTATCAACAGGGCTTGAAAGTCAAGGAGTTAAAGTTTCAACTATAGAGCATTTAATGTCTGCACTTTCTGCGCTTGGAGTAGATAATTTATTAGTTGAGCTAGATTCATTTGAAGTACCAATTATGGATGGATCGTCAGCACCATTTATTTTTTTAGTCCAATCAGCAGGGATTGAAGAACAGAATGCTCATAAACGATTTATTGTTATTAAGGATACTATAAGGGTAGAAAATGGACAATCATGGGCTCAGGTCTCACCTCATCATGGATTTAAAGTTTCACTAGAAATTGATTTTGAGCATAAAAAAATTAAAGAAAGTGGGCAAAAGTTAACTATAGACTTTGCTGAACAGTCTTATCTCAAAGAGATATCACGTGCAAGAACTTTTGGCTATGAAAGAGATGTTGAAATGCTTCAAAAACAAAATCTTGCACTAGGTGCAAGTATTGATAACGCAATAGCGCTCTCAGATGATGATATTCTGAATGAAGATGGTATGAGATATCATAATGAGTTCGTTAAACACAAAATTTTGGATATTGTTGGGGACCTTTTTTTATTAGGTGGAAATGTTATTGGTTACTATGAAGGTTATAAGACTGGTCATATGCTTAATGATCAGTTGTTGTCTGCAATTTTATCTCAGCCTAATGCATTTAAAATTGAAACTTTTGAAGAGGGTAGCTCCCCAATACACTACTACTCGGAAGATTGGCAAAATGATCTATAAATAGTAACTACTATTGTCAATATTTTTCTGAAGAATTAATCTTATTTTTCACCGCCTTAAAAGCAATAACTGGTAGAAACGAAGCCTTTTTGCCTTTAATTCTTTGGGTATAATCAAAAACTTTAAAATTACAGTTATTAGTAATGAAATTGAACGGCGCTGAAATACTTATAGATTGTTTACAGAAGGAAGAGGTAGAGCATGTTTTTGGCTACCCTGGAGGAGCTGTACTCCATATATATGATGCCTTAGAGGCACAAGATAAAATTACCCATATACTGGTAAGGCATGAGCAAGGTGCAGCTCACGGTGCAGATGGCTATGCAAGGACTAATGGAAAGCCTGGTGTTGTTCTGGTAACTTCAGGTCCCGGAATTACTAATGCTGTAACAGGCATTGCTACTGCTCATATGGATTCTATACCAATGGTTATTATCTCTGGTCAAGTCCCTTCCCCATTAATTGGAATGGATGCCTTCCAAGAAGTTGATGCAACAGGAATTACACGATCATGTGTTAAGCATAATTTTCTAATTAGAGATATTAGTGAAATTGCTATGACTGTTAAGAAGGCTTTTCATATCGCGACTACAGGAAGACCTGGTCCTGTTGTAATTGATATTCCTAAAGATATAACAATTGCTAAGATGGAAGTTGAAGAATATCCTGCAACTATTGAGATGCGTTCATATAAACCTACTATTAAAGCAAGTGATCGTCAAATTAAAAAAAGCGGCAGAAATGCTGGCAAGCTCAAAAAGACCCATTCTTTATGCTGGTGGTGGTTGTATTATTGGCAATGCTTCAAAAGAGCTTCGTGAATTTACGCGTATGGTTGGATTCCCAATTACTCAAACTCTTATGGGTTTAGGTACATATCCAATGACTGATAAGCAATCCCTTGGGATGCTTGGGATGCATGGAACTTATGAGGCTAATATGGCAATGCATGGTTCTGACTGCGTGGTTGCTATTGGCTCTAGATTTGATGATAGAATTACAGGAAACTTAGAAAAATTTTGTCCTACCGCTAAATTTATTCATATTGATATTGACCCATCTCAAATTTCAAAGAATGTTGTCGCTGACATTCCAATTGTTGGGCAAACAAAGCAAGTTCTTCAGGCTTTAATTGATCAGATGAAAGATAAAAAACTTGAGGATATTTCTAATTGGTGGTCTCAAATTGAAGAATGGAGAAAGGTTGACTCTTTAGCTTATAAAAAATCTCCAGGAGTGATTAAGCCACAGACAGTAATTGAAATGCTTTATGAGGTTACCAAAGGAAAGGCAATCGTTACTTCAGATGTTGGTCAGCATCAAATGTGGGCTGCACAATATTATTTATTTGATGAACCTAGGCAGTGGATTAACTCGGGTGGCTTAGGAACTATGGGTTTTGGACTTCCAGCAGCTATGGGCGCTAAACTTGCAATGCCAGATAGAGATGTAGCTTGTGTTACAGGTGATGGCAGTATTCAAATGATGCTTCAAGAGCTTTCAACAATGCTTCAATATTCGACGCCAGTAAAAGTAATTAACCTTAATAATGGTTACCTTGGAATGGTAAGGCAGTGGCAAGAGTTCTTTTATGAGAAGCGTTATGCGATGTCTTATATGGACGCTTTACCTGATTTTGTAAAGCTTGCAGAAAGTTATGGTCATATGGGAATAAGAGTTGAAAAAGAAGAGGATTTAAAGCCTGCACTTATTGAAGCATTTAATCAAAAAGACCGAACTGTTTTTCTTGATATTATTACAGACCCATCTGAGAATGTATTTCCAATGATTCCTGCTGGTGGTGGACATAGTGATATGTTGCTTGCAGGAAGAGATGAGATGGTTTCAAAAGATGAAACTGACTTTAACGCGGTTTAGCTTATGAGACATATTATTTCAGTGATATTAGAAAATGAGGCTGGAGCACTTTCAAGAGTTGCTGGTCTTTTTACTCAGCGAGGCTTTAATATTGAGTCACTTACTGTTGCCATAACGAATGATCCAAGCTTGTCAAGAATGACAATTGTATCTTCAGGTAGTGATCGGGTCTTGGAGCAAATTGTAAAGCAACTTAACAAATTAATCGAAGTTGTTAAGGTTAGTGATTTAACTAGTCAAGATCATGTTGAGAGAGAATTATTGCTGGCTAAGATTTCTTCAAACTCAAAAGAGGGCGTCAATATAAAAGAATTAGTAGAGATTTTTGGCTGTAAAGTTGTTGATGTTACCGATAAAGTCTACACCATAGAGGTTTCAGGAAAAACAAAGAAAATTAATGCATTTTTAGATGCTTTTGATCCTGCAAGCATTATTGAAGTTTCAAGGACTGGAGTCACTGGGATTTCTAGAGGAAAAAAATTAATTTAAATTTAAGGAAAAAAAAATGAATAGATATTACGATAAAGACGCAAACCTTTCAATTATTCAAGGCAAAAA
>CAJQRX010000045.1 GCA_905612405.1 uncultured Candidatus Thioglobus sp. | reverse complement strand
GCTTGGATATAATTTTCATAGAGATGCAAACCTAGAGCGTAACAGTCAGATTACCTTCTTACTTCGATTGATTGCATTTCTTGTCATGCTTTTTTTTACAGCTGCACTTGCACATCAATTCGCGCCAGATATAAAAGTTATTGAAGGTCTTAAATCTACATTTTTAGCTGGTGGCTGGATTGGGATGTCAATGCATGATCTAGTGTTTTATGACATTTTTGGCAGATCATCTACAATATTATATATTGGTATTATTTTTGTTAGCTTTAGTATTGCCTCTAGCGCGTCATGGAAAAACATAAGCACATCTCTTTTCAGAAAAGTCATTAATAGAGAAAAAAGAATGCCTGTAAACTCAAGTAATTTAAAAACTAGGCCTGAAATTATCAGTTCTAATTCTACTGCTGCAGAGAAACCTAAAAAATCTGAAAAAATAGAGAAGACTGAAAAAACAGAGAAACCTAAAAAATCTGAAAAAACAGAGAAACCTAAAAAAGAACAGGGTAGCAATCTTTACAAATCAGGAATGTCGGGGGGACTCCCAAGCCTTTCGCTTCTAGATGAGGTTAGTAATTCTGGCCTAGGATACACAGATGAGTTCCTTGTTGAAATGGGACAACAAGTTGAAATTAAATTAAAAGATTTTGGCTTTGACGTAACAATAACTGCCGTAACTCCAGGACCAGTAGTGACTCAATTTGAAATCTCGCTTGCTCCAGGAATCAAAGTTAGCCAGATTATGAACCTTAACAAAGACCTAGCTAGGGCATTGCTTGTTGAAAGTGTTCGAATAGTTGATGTGATTCCAGGAAAGCCAGTTATTGGCCTTGAAATCCCAAACAACAATAGAGAGATGATTGGTCTTAAAGAAATCCTCTCAAGCCAAGTATTTGCAAAGGCTAAATCGACTCTTTCTATGGGCCTTGGTAAAGACATCAATGGATTACCAATTGTTGTGGATCTTGCAAAAATGCCCCACCTTTTAGTTGCTGGCGCCACAGGAATGGGTAAATCGGTTGGCCTTAATGCAATTATTCTTAGCATCCTATATAAGGCCTCACCAGAGCAAGTTAGGTTCATAATGATTGATCCAAAAATTGTTGAACTTGCATCATATGCAGATATTCCGCACCTCCTTACTCCAGTTGTTACTAATATGAATGAAGCTGCAAGTGCACTTTGGTGGTGTGTTAATGAAATGGAGAGGCGCTACAGTCTTTTAGCTAAGTTTAGTGTTAGAAATATCGAATCATTTAATGAAAAGCAGCGCCGTGCTAAAGAGTCTGGAAAGCCTTTATTAGACCCTTCATTTAATCCAGATAACGCAAAAGAAGGAGAGCAACATCCAGAACTAGAAGCGCTTCCACTTATCGTTATAGTGATAGACGAATATGCTGATATGCTTGGCGCTCTTGCACAGGAAGATCGCGCTAAGTCTAAGCGAGTTGAGGGCCTTATTGTTCGAATTGCTCAAAAAGCTCGAGCCGCTGGAATACATCTTATTGTTGCAACGCAGCGCCCTAGTGTTGATGTTATCACTGGCCTAATTAAATCCAACATACCAACAAGAATGTCTTTTAAAGTTTCATCAAAAACTGACTCAAGAACTATCTTGGATCAGTCAGGTGCTGAACAGCTTCTTGGAATGGGTGATATGCTTTATATGTCGCCAGGCATGACTCACCTTACTAGGGTTCATGGAGCATTTGTTGAGGACAGCGAAATTCTGCGAGTCGTTAAGCATCTTAAGAAAAACTCAAGCCCTAACTACTTAGAGGGAGTTCTTAAAGCACAAACTGAGGTTGTCACCAACAAAGACTCTGGACAATCCTCTGGTGAATTAGATCCACTTTTTGATGAAGCAGTGCAAATTATCACCTCAACACGAAGAGCATCAATCTCCAGTTTGCAAAGAAGAATGCGAATTGGCTATAACCGCGCTGCCAGAATTATCGAAGATATGGAGGTCAGCGGAATCGTTAGCTCTATGAATAGTGCAGGTAATAGAGATGTTTTAGCACCAGAGCCTATTGATCCAGATGAAACTTAGCCACTAGGGCATAGACTAGGATTCCAAAATTCATCTTCGATTTTACCCATAGAAAAAATTAATCCCACAATATCAGTAAATGAGAACTTCTCAATATCGCCAACAGCAATAATATATTGACCTGTATTAGAGTTATTAAATACTCTTATGTAGTAGGTTCCAGCTTTAAAAACTCGATCTGAAAGAAAGCTTTTTCCAACTTCTGGACCATTCCAATACCACTGTTTTCCATACTCTTCATACCATGGTGTCCACTCAAAGTTTTCGCCATCAGCCATATATAACGGATGGAAATCGGAGTCTAGAACTTCAAAAGAAAACGTTTCTTCTAGCGTGCACTCTCCAATCTTTGCAGCAAGAATACCTGCATAAAAGTTAAAATCAGTTTCAGACTCAATTCGATAAAAATGAGGCTCTCCACTGAGTGTTGAATATATAGCTTTTGAGATTTCAGGTTCTTCAATCTCATAGGGTGCGTCGGCTGGATAACTTGAATTTTCATTCATTACTGGCTTGTGTGCGCTTGCATACGTAGAAACTAATAGGAGTGTTATAAAGGTCAGAATTTTTTTCATAATTTTTCTATTTTTTTTTTCAAACTAGATAATAGACTTAAAGACCCCTTATTACACATAATTTATTTATGGTTTTTTTTGAAATATAGTTTTTTTTGATTAGCTTTTAGATGAATTACTTTATAAGATTACCGCCAACCATTAACCAAAATTAACCTTGACCTGACATTTTTGATACTATATAGTGTTCTTAACCCGCGAAAATTATAGTAGCTGGGTTTTTATTAAAAATTTATTGCGCCTTATCTTAGGCGTTTATTAAGGAGAAAAAAATGAAAAAAACTTTAAAAATTGTTTTGTCATTCATGCTCATTGGTATTTTTTCATCAGCTTTTGCTAATTCGATAAAATGGTCGATGCCTGGTGATTCTTTAACACTTGATCCGCATGCACAAAACGAAGGACCAACACATATGGTTTCTCGTCAAATATATGAGGGCTTGGTAACTCCAGGTATTAATATGGAAATACTTCCTCAACTTGCAGAGTCATGGGTTGCAATAGCAGATGATACTTGGATATTTAACATTCGTAGGGGTGTTACGTTTCATGATGGATCGTCTTTAACAGCAAGTGATGTTGCTTTTAGTATAAACAGAGCAAGAACTGCTCCATCTGATATGGTTGATTTAATTAAAAGTATTACATCAGCAACAGCTCTTAATGATCATACTGTTGAAATAAAAACTGATGGACCAAATCCAATTCTGTTAAACGAATTAACTCAGATATTTGTAATGTCTGAAGGTTGGGCAAAAGCAAATAATTGTGAAGCTTCATATAATTGGGATGCAGGTGAGACATCGTATTGCGCATCTAATGCCAATGGAACTGGACCATTTGAAATTACTTTCAGAGAGCAGGACGTAAGAACTGTTTTTGAAAAAAATAACAACTGGTGGGGAAATCATTACGCACACAACATAGATAAAATTGAATTACTCCCAATTAAGAATGATGCAACAAGAGTTGCGGCACTTCTTTCTGGAGAAATCGATTACACTAATGTTGTACCTGTTCAAGATATTAAAAGAATCAACTCTTCTTCAGGTCATAGTGTGAAAATGACTCCTCAAAATAGAACTATTTTCTTTGGTATGGATCAAGGTTCAGCTGAATTGAATTCATCTAATATTAAAGGAAAAAATCCTTTTGCAGATAAAAGAGTTCGTCTAGCAATGTACCATGCTTTAGATATGGATGCTATTCAGGATAAGGTAATGAGAGGCCAAAGTGTGCCTGCAGGCATTATTACTGCTCCTGGTGTTAATGGACACACAGCAGCTCGTGACCAAAGAATGGCTTACGATCCTGAGACATCAAAAAAACTTTTAGCTGAGGCTGGATATCCTAACGGGTTTGAGGTCACATTGGATTGCCCTAATGATCGTTATATCAACGATGAAGCAATTTGTGTAGCAGCTATTGGTATGTTTGCAAAAATTGGTGTTACAGTAAATCTTGATGCAAAAACTAAGAGTCAGCATTTCTCTGAAGTAAAAGAAGGTGATGCTAATGGTATGACTAGTGACATGTACATGTTAGGTTGGGGTGTTCCAACTTTTGACAGTCACTATGTATATTCATACTTATTTGAAAGCTCTGGTAGCTGGAATAAAGTAAATTTTAGTAACGCTAGAGTCGACGAATTAGTTGCGGCAATGGGTGTTGAAACAGACCTGGATGAAAGAAATGCTATGATTGCTGAAGCTTGGGACATTACTCAAGACGACGTAACATATCTTCCTTTACATCATCAAGTTGTTAACCAAGCAGCAAAAAGTAATGTCGATGTTCCAATTAGGATGAACAACGAACCATTATTTAGATTTGCAAACGTAAACTAAAAAAGTTATATTTTTCTGGTCAGTTATCTGGCCAGAAAAATATTTCAAGTTGATGTAACATAAACTTCCTTTACATCACCAAGCTCTCCATGTTTATCTATTTCTTTAAAAGACTCTTACAATCAATTCTTGTAATGATTGTTGTGGCTTTTGTTTCCTTTTCTTTATTCAATTTTGTTGGAGACCCAGTAAATAGCATGACTGGAATAGATGCCTCATATGAAAGACAAGCTGAGGTTAGAGAGATTCTAGGATTAAATGATCCAGTCTATATTCAATTTTCAAGATTTTTAGGTAATGTTATTCAAGGCGATTTCGGCATATCTTATCAACTAAAAAGAGAGGTTTCAGATTTAATTGCTGAAAGAATGCCAGCTACTCTAGAACTAGTATTTGTATCTGCTGTTCTGGCAATAGTATCAGGCGTTATTCTAGGGGTCTATACAGGTATCCATAGAGATAGCTTTATTTCAAACATCATCCTTGTTGTTTCGCTTGTTGGTGTTTCTCTTCCTACCTTCATTATAGGAATATTGTTAATTTATTTATTTTCAGTAATACTGGGAGTTCTTCCGTCTTTTGGAAGAGGTGAAGTTGTAGAGTTAGGTTTTTGGGCAACAGGTTTTTTAACTGCTTCTGGACTTAAGGCATTAATATTACCCTCAGTCACATTAAGTTTATTTCAGATGACATATATCATCAGATTAGTTCGTGCGGAAATGATGGAAATACTTCAAACGGATTATATTAAATTTGCTAGAGCAAGAGGCATTAAAGAAAATACTATCTATTATAAGCATGCTCTTAAAAATGGCTTAATACCAGTAATTACTATTACCGGTATTAATATTGGAACCTTAATAGCCTTTTCAATTATTACTGAAACAGTTTTCCAATGGCCTGGTATGGGGTTACTATTTATCAACGCAGTCTACTTTGTTGATATACCAATAATGTCAGCCTATATGATTATGGTTGCTTTTATTTTTGTGATGATAAATTTCATTGTTGATATCACCTATTATTTTATTGACCCAAGAATAAGACTTAAGGAAGAGGCGAGTTAGAGATGATATACAAAACCTTTAATAAAATTTATGACACCGATATAGGGTATAGCTTTTTTAAGTCAAAGATTGCAGTTATCTCTTCTACTATCTTGTTTATTATTTTACTTTGTTCAGTTTTTGCTGGCGTAGTTTCCCCCTACAATCCTTTTGACCCAGCTACAGTTTCTTTAATGGATGCATTTACCCCGCCTTCATGGTCTGAGGGTGGAAGCTCTAGCTTTATTCTTGGAACAGATCAACAGGGAAGAGATATGTTCTCAACGATTATCTATGGCTCAAGGATTTCATTAATCGTCGGATTTGCATCAATACTTTTTGCGATGGTGCTTGGAGTATTTCTTGGCGTTACTGCTGGCTATATAGGAGGCAAATATGAGATAGTTGTCATGCGAGTTACAGATGTCCAATTAACAATACCAAGCATTCTAATGGCTCTACTTGTAAATGGTATTGCGAAATCATTCATTTCACAATCAATGCATAATGACATGGCAATTTACGTATTAATTTTTGCGATCGGTATCTCTGAATGGCCTCAGTTTGCTAGAGTTTCTAGAGCGTCTACTCTGGTTGAAAAAAATAAAGAATATGTATCAGCTTCGAGAATTATAGGACTATCAAATATTCTAATTATGTTTAAACATATCTTGCCAAATATACTTAGACCTCTCTTGGTGATTGCTACAATTGGATTGGCTCTTGCAATAATCACTGAATCTACATTAAGTTTTTTAGGGGTTGGGGTTCCGCCCACCACGCCTTCACTAGGAACATTAATTAGATTTGGAAATAGTTTTTTATTTTCAGGTGAATGGTGGATAACATTTTTTCCAGCTATCTTTTTAATAATTTTAGCTTTATCTATTAACCTATTAGGAGATTGGATGAGAGATGCCTTAAATCCAAAATTAAAAATAAGATGAGTTTTTTAGAGGTTAAAAATTTAAATATTAGTTACCCAACTAGAAAAGAAACAATTGTTGCCAGTAAGGACGTTGAATTTACATTGGAAAGGGGTGAAATATTAGGCATAGTTGGTGAATCTGGCTCTGGAAAATCTACTATTGCAAATGCCATCATAAATTTAATTGATCCGCCAGGAGAAATAACAAGTGGATCCATTAAAATGGATAATAATGAATTAAGAGATAACGAAGAGCTCATTCAAAAAATTAGAGGAAAGAAAATTGGATTTGTTTTTCAAGATCCTCAAACATCCTTAAATCCATTATTTAGAATAAAAGATCAATTAATTGAAACTATTCAAACACATCTAAATTTAAACTATCAAGATGCGTTAAAAAAATCAATTCAACTCTTAGAAGAAGTAGGGATAGATAACGCTGAAAAAAGAATTGAAGATTATCCTCATCAATTTAGTGGAGGTATGCGCCAAAGGGTTGTTATTGCTTTAGCAATAAGTTGTGAACCAGATTTAATTATAGCTGATGAACCAACAACTGCTTTAGATGTAAGCATTCAACATCAAATACTGGAGCTGCTTAAAGATCTTACTAAAAAAAGAAATTTAGGTGTAATTATTATTACCCATGACATGGGAGTTATTGCTGAGACAACAGATAGAGTTATTGTTATGAGACATGGACTTATTGTTGAGCAAGGTGATACTAAAGAACTGTTAACGAACCCTAAATCTAATGAGGCTAGAAGCCTAGTTATTTCTGTACCGCCTACAAATAAAAAAATTGATAGGTTCAGACTTATTAGTCCTGATGGAAAAGAAATTACGGCTGATTCTAAAAATTTAACAAAAAAAATTATTAAAACCTGGGGAGTTAGAGAGAAAAATGAAAATAAAAAAATATTACAACTGACAGCTGTTACTAAAATTTTTGATGATAAGTCTTTGGTAAGTAATTTTTCATTTGGATCAAAGGCTGAGTCTACTAATAAAGTAGAAAAGGCAGTTGATAATGTATCTTTTGAATTGTTTGAAGGCGAAACTCTAGGTTTAGTTGGTGAATCTGGTTCAGGAAAATCAACAATAGCAAAAATTATTACAGGGCTAGTAGGGCCAAGTAATGGAGAAATTTTTTATAATGATATCTCACTTTATAATTCAAAAAGAAAATATCAAATTGATAAGAGTAGGGGGCAAATTCAGATGATATTTCAAGATCCATATTCATCTTTGAACCCAAGATTTAAAGTAAGAGACATAATATCTGAACCAATAAAGCTTTTTCAAAAAAATATTAATAAGAATGAACTAACACAAAATATGTATGATTTGATAGATATTGTTGGAATGACAAGACAATCATTGGATCGATACCCCCATGAATTTTCTGGAGGACAAAGACAAAGAATATCAATTGCTAGAGCTTTAGCTACAAGACCACGCTTATTAATTTGTGATGAACCTACTTCTGCCTTGGATGTTAGTATTCAAGCACAGGTATTAAATCTTTTAAAAGATATTCAAGATGAGCTTCACCTTACTATGTTGTTTATTAGTCACGATCTTCCTGTAATTAGACAAATGTGTAATAGAATTGTAGTGCTTAAAAATGGAAGTGTTTGTGAGACAAAAGAAACTGAGGAATTATTTAACAATCCAGCACATCCATATACTAAAGAACTTATTAGGCTAATGCCTAAAATTGAATCTATAATTTAATTATTTTTTTAAATTAATTAAACAGAGGAAAACTTATGCAACATAAAATAAATTCTGTGCGCGCTCGAATGAAAGACAATCATGTTGATTTAGTTGCTCTGGGTCCTGGTACCCATATGAATTGGTTATTAGGCTTCAACCCCTCTCCTGATGAACGCCCTTGTTTGCTCTTGATTGGAAAAGAAAAAGAGGCATTTCTTATGCCAGCAGTTAATGAAGAAGGCATAAGACAGAAAACTACAATAGCTATGAATTGCTGGAATGATGCAAATGGCCCAGATCAAGCTCTTAAGGATGCACTGACCTACACTGGCTCATCAAATGCAAAACATATTGCTATAGATGAAGCTATGCGCTCACACTTTGCCTTAATTCTTCTTGAGTCGTTATCAAATCCATCTTATGAATTCACCAACTCAACAATTGGTGCTTTGCGAATGCGTAAAGATCAAGCTGAGTTCACCAACCTTAAAGAAAATGCGCTAATCGATGATCGAGCAATGCAAGCTGGCTTTGCAGCAATTAAAGTGGGCGTAACTGAGCTTGAAATTGGGGAGGCGATAAATAAACACTTTATATCTGAAGGTGCAAAGCCACAATTTTGTATTGTTGGCTCAGGTCCAAATGGTGCCTTTCCTCATCATCATACTGGTAATAGAAAAGTTGAGTATGGGGATTCTATCTTGATAGATATAGGTGGAAGAAAAGGAACATTTCCAAGCGATATGACTCGTATGTCAGTTCTAGGAGAGCCACCAGAAGGCTACCTTGAGATTCATGCTATTGTTGAACGCGCTGTGCAAGCTGCAATGTTGGCTGCAAGACCTGGAGTAATGGCAAAAGATGTTGACGCCGCTGCACGAGACGTCATTACTGAAGCTGGCTATGGAGAATTCTTTGTTCACCGCTTAGGACATGGGCTTGGTATTGACATTCACGAGCCACCTTATATAACTGCAACATCCGAAGTAATTCTTGATGAAGGAATGGTGTTCTCAATTGAACCTGGTATCTATCTTCAAGGTAGGTTTGGTGTCAGACTAGAGGAGATTGTAATTTTGAGAGCTGATGGTCCAGAAATTCTTTCAGAGCTTTCTCGTAAATTAAACGTTATAAATTAACCTACCATTTACAAGGAAAATCTAGCATTTTTTTCTAAAAAGTGTATTATCTGCCGATAATCTATACCGTTATTAGACCTAACTTCAATGGAAAAAATAATGAAAAAAGAATTTAGTTTTGGCACTCAAGTACGTAAGTCTCCTTATTTTGATGCAACTGTAAAGTGGGGAGCAAAAGGCTTTTCAGTATACAATCATATGTATATCCCTAGAGACTTTGGTGATCCAGTTCAAAACTTTTGGAACCTTGTAAATGAGGCCATTCTTTGTGATGTTGCAGTTGAGCGTCAAGTTGAAATAACGGGCTCAGATGCTGCTAAATTTGTTCAATTACTAACCCCTCGTAACCTTTCTGAATGTGCGGTTGGGCAGTGCAAGTATGTACTTATTACTGATGAAAATGGTGGCGTATTAAATGACCCCGTCCTCTTGAGGCTTGATGAAAATCACTTCTGGCTATCTTTAGCTGATAGTGATATTTTGATGTGGGCCAAAGGTGTTGCTGTCAACTCTGGCTTAAATGTTAATTTAGGTGAGCCAGATGTATCTCCACTTCAGCTTCAAGGCCCTAAGTCAGGTGACATTGCAAAAGCAATCTTTGGTGAAAGAATAGATGGCCTTAAATATTACTGGCTGGAAGAGTTTGAACTGAATGGCATTCCATTAATTATTTCCAGAACAGGCTGGTCAAGTGAGTTAGGTTATGAAATATACCTGCGTGATGGCTCTCGAGGAAATGAACTCTGGGACCACATTATGAAAATTGGCAAACCAATGGGGCTGGTACCTGGACATACCTCAACAATAAGAAGAATTGAGGGCGGCATGCTTTCTTACCAGGCAGATATGGACTATACTGTAAACCCATTTGAACTTGGATTAGGCCGACTCGTTGACCTTGAAATGGATGCAGACTTTATTGGAAAAGATGCGCTTAAAAAAATTCAATCTGAGGGAGTTAAGCGCAGGCAAGTTGGCGTAGAAATAACATGCCCACCTCTTCAGCACCCCAATACAAGCTATTGGCCAATTTTTATAGATTCAAATAAGATTGGCTACATAACGTCAGCAGTTTACTCACCTAGACTTGACAAAAATATTGCGCTTGCGATTATGGATGCTGACTATTCGACTATAGACATGGTTGCAGAGGTTAGATCGTCAGAGGGCAATCATTCTATTAAGGTTGTGCAAAAACCATTCTACGACCCTAAGAAAAAAATTACTTCGGCGTCTTAACCTAACAAAAATGACAAAAAAAAGAGACCTAGAGGGTCTCTTTAATTTATTAATGCTGGTGCCGAAGGCCGGACTCGAACTGGCGACCTACTGATTACAAATCAGTTGCACTACCAACTGTGCTACTTCGGCTTAGTGGGAAATTATACAGTAAGCTTTTTTATTTAAAGAATGTTTTGTACCATCAAAATTTGATTATTTTTTTCTCTGCTTTATAGCAATACGAATTCCAATAATTGCAAGAACAAGAGCCATTAAAAACCATTGAACAGCGTACCCTATATGCTTTTCAATACTCCCTGTATAAGGCTCCCACTTTCTAACAAATCCATTAGAAGCGGAAGGATCTAATAAGCCAATGACACTTGAAAAATCCACGCTGGCTAAACTAGCCATATCTTGTAGGTCAATTGACTGGATTAAAATCGGAAATTGAATGCCAATCTCAGTGGGCTTTAACTCTATTCTCTTAATTGGTTTTGAGATTAGTACTTTAATTTCTCTGGCATCTTGCCCAATATCCATATCTGCTAATTTATCTCGCCGTCCATTCCATGGAATAAAGCCTCGATTAATTAGGATAGTTTTTGACTGGCCCTCTAAAGCATAAGGTGTTAAAACATAATAGCCTGAGACTTGATTGACAATTTGGTTATCATAGATAAACTGCTTATCACTTAAGTACTTTCCTTGAAGTCGAACCTCATAGTACTCTTTATTTTTAAGGCCACCTTCTTCGACGATGAGCTCAACACTTCCAGTGTTCGCCAGTTTTATTGAGGCCTCAATGCCGCGTTTCTCATCGGCACGATCAAGCTGCCAAAAACCAAGGGAGACTAGAAAGGCAAAAGTCGCAGTTATTAGAATCGAAGGAAGAAGAAAACGTAAGCTCATTATTGGGTTGGCAGAAGGTTAAAGTTATTAGGCTCTATCCATCCAATATAATTAGAAAATAGTAAAAAGACAAACAAGAAAACTGAAAGAATAATTCTCATTCTTAAAGCTTTAAACATTTTGTCAGAACCCTCTCTGCCACCTTTTAGTAAGCCAATAACAGCGGCACCTAAAAAGAAAAATATTAATACAATTATAGCTATTACAAAATAATCCATAGTTTTCCTAAGTAAATTGAAAAAAAAGACCCCAACTAAGGAGCCTTTTATAAAACTTCTTATTCGTAATTATATCCAGTATACGAATATGAACAGCCCTAGCCAGACTACGTCAACAAAATGCCAATACCAAGCAACTCCTTCAAAGGCAAAGTGGTTCTCTAAGTTAAAGTGTCCCTTTTGAATACGGTAAAGAATTACTGTCAGCATAATCACGCCAATTGTTACGTGGAAACCGTGGAATCCTGTCAGCAAATAAAACGTTGAGCCATAAATTCCAGAGGTAAGCTTTAATCCATCATGGTAAGCATGTCCATACTCAGTAATTTGAAACCCAAGGAATATAACACCCAGCGCTATCGTTGCTAGCATCCAAGCCATCAGTGCATTTCTATGGCCAGCTCTTAAAGCGTGATGAGCATAAGTTAGAGTGACTCCTGAAGTCAGAAGAAGCCCTGTATTTAGAGCTGGAAGCCCCCACGTATCTACTAATTTAAAGTTAGTAGCAAAAGTAACGCCGTTCTGACCTACTTCACCGGGAGTAGTAATAAGCGGCCAAGCTGATTTGAATCCTTCCCATAGCTCTGGCGTATAGATATTATTGTACTCACCACCAAGCCAAGGCACACTCAAAACTCTTGCGTACAGGAGAGCTCCAAAGAATGCTGCGAAAAACATTACCTCAGAAAAAATAAACCAACTCATTCCCCATCGAAAAGATTTGTCAACTTGTGAATTATAAAGTCCGCCAATACTCTCACTGACAACTGTTCCAATCCATCCAAATAGCATAAATGCAATTATTGCAAAACCCAAAACCATCACTGGCCAGCCCCAACTTACATCATGCATTTGGTTCGCAAACCCTACAAATAAAGTTGAAACACCAATTGATCCAATAATCGGCCAGTAGGTGCCATGAGGTACATAATATTTTTCGTTACTCATTTTTCTTCCCCTTTCTTAACTATCTAACTTATAAAAATTATAGGACAAACTAACATCTTTGATCCACTCATCCATTTCAGGCTCAATTACAAATCGAAGCGTCATTTCGACCTCTTCATTAGGTTGAAATGCCTGCTTTACAAAACAAAAACACTCTAGCTTTTTAAAGTGAAGAGCCGCATCTGTAGGCGCAACACTTGGAATTGCTTGACCATAAATTATTTCATCGGTCGTATTTTTAGCAATGTAGCTGGTAGTATAAAACTTTCCAGGTATAACTTCCATCGAGCTTACTTTCGGCGCAAACTGAACTGGGAAGCCAGGAGTCGTTGCCGCAAAAAA
This sequence comes from uncultured Candidatus Thioglobus sp., assembly GCA_905612405.1. Taxonomy (GTDB): domain Bacteria; phylum Pseudomonadota; class Gammaproteobacteria; order PS1; family Pseudothioglobaceae; genus Pseudothioglobus. Next base: position 3,080 of record CAJQRX010000045.1, on the reverse strand, counting down.
ACTAACACTCACCAATCTCTCTTCATTTACTTGATACTGCTTTTCTGTTTCTACTCTACCAGTCTTTCCATTAAAACCTGTTATGTCACATAAGAAAACATAAAGAGAAGGAAGTACAAATAAGGAAAAAAGAAGCACCAATATGGGTGCTGAAACCAGGATTATCCAAAATTTTTTCGTAATTTTTTTTCTTTCCACGTCAGAACTTAAGTCCAATGGTTAGCGCATATAGTCCTATTGCAACAACAGCAACTATCAATGCAGTGATACCAACACCTCTATTATTTTTTTTATCTGCCATTAACTACTCTGAGACTCTGCCAGAATTACTGCTCTTGTTGGCGGAACGTCAAACGTATGATAAGCAATTGGTGACGCTAAAGTCCACTCTAGACCTTTAGCACTTTCCCAAGGTCTTGCATCTGCTGGCTTACCATTACGGATGCAATTTACAACAATGTAAGTAAGCAATAAGAATGACAGTCCAAAAGAAAATGCACCAATTGAAGAGATAAAGTTAAAGTCAGCAAACTGAAGTGAATAGTCAGGAATACGACGTGGCATTCCAGCTAGTCCCAAGAAGTGTTGAGGGAAGAACGTTACGTTAACCGAGATAAGCGCCCACCAGAAATGAAATTTAGCAAGGGGCTCGTTGTACATCTTTCCTGTCCACTTAGGAAGCCAGTAAAATACTGCTGCAATAATTCCCCATAGGGCTCCAGTTACAAGAACATAATGAAAATGAGCAACTACAAAATAAGTATCGTGGTACTGAATATCGGCTGGAGCGATGCCAAGCATTAGCCCAGAAAAACCACCAATCGTAAATAAAAATACAAACGCAAGCGCCCAAAGCATAGGAGTTTCAAAGCTCAAAGAGCCCTTCCACATCGTTGCAACCCAGTTAAAAACTTTTACTCCAGTAGGGACTGCAATTAACATTGTTGCGTACATAAAGTAAAGCTCGCCTGCCACAGGCATTCCCGTTAAGAACATATGGTGAGCCCATACTATGTATGACAAAAATGCAATTGATGCAGTTGCATAAACCATTGAAGAGTAACCAAAAAGAGGCTTCCTAGCAAAGGTTGGAATAATATGAGAGATGATACCAAAGGCTGGCAAAATCATAATATAGACCTCTGGATGACCAAAGAACCAAAAAATATGCTGGAACATTACTGGATCGCCGCCACCTGCAGCATCAAAAAATGCTGTGCCAAAGTTTCGATCCGTAAGCATCATGGTAACTGCTCCTGCTAGAACTGGCATTGCACCAATTAATAAAAACGATGTGATTAGCCATGTCCATACAAAAAGTGGCATGTCCATTAATCGCATTTCTGGGGCCTTCATATTAAGAACCGTAGCAATAATGTTAATCGCTCCCATAATTGAAGAAAATCCTAGTAAGTGAATTGCAAAAATGAAGAAGTCAGTTGAGTCTGGAGCAAAGGTCGTTGAAAGTGGTGCGTAAAAAGTCCAACCAAAAGCAGGCGCTCCACCCTCCATAAAGAACGTACTCAAAAGAATTGCTCCTGCAAACGGCAAGATCCAAAAGCTCCAATTATTCATTCTTGGCAGAGCCATATCAGGCGCTCCTACCATCAAAGGAATAAGCCAGTTTGCCAAACCAACAAAGGCCGGCATAATCGCTCCAAAAACCATAATTAAACCATGCATTGTAGTCAGCTGATTATAAAACTGTGGTTCAAATAATTGCAAACCAGGCTGTAAAAGCTCTGCTCGAATTCCCATTGCAAGTGAACCGCCTATAAGAAGCATTGCAAATGCAAACCACATATATAGCGTTCCAATATCTTTATGATTGGTTGTTTTAACCCATCTTAGAAGTCCTTTTTCAGGGCCATGACCGTGATCATCGTATGCTGCCGTTGTAGTTGAGCTCATATATTTCTCCTTAAATTAACGTGCAGATGTGACATCTGAAGGTTGAACAACTGATCCATTATTACCAAAAGATCTTCTTTCGTATGTTATTACTGCAGCTATGTCAGAATCACTTAGCGCCTTAAATGAAGGCATTCCGCCCATTCCATTTATAACTAGATTAAGTTGGTATGCTGCTGGGCCATTGGCGACCTCTGACCCAATCATTGCAGGAAAGACCCCAGGAATACCGGTGCCGTCTTTTTGATGGCAACCCGAACAGTTTGCGTTGTATACAGTTTCTCCCTTAGCAACAAGATCTGCCTCAGTCCAAACTTGAGTAGCGCTTACAAGTTCAGCAACTTTTTCAGCCTGCATACTTTCAACCCACTCAGCGTAGTCAGCTTTAGAGACAACATCAACAACAATAGGCATAAATCCATGTCCTTTTCCGCACAGTTCAGCGCACTGGCCTCTATAAGTTCCAATTATGTTGGGTTTAGCCCATGCATCATTTATAAATCCTGGGTTTGCATCTTGCTTAAGGCCAAACGCTGGAACCCACCAGTTATGAATTACATCATTTGATGTAATCAAAAAACGAATTGTTGTATCTACAGGAACGACTAAACGCTTATCAACTTCGCGAAGGTAGCCGCCATCTTTGTGGACAGCTTCACGCTCTTCAGGAGTTCCCTTGATAACATCCATAGACGATTGTGCGAGATTCGAAGCAAAGCTTATGCCCTCTTCAGGATAGTCATATTGCCACTTCCACCTTACTCCAGTTACCTTTATAGTCATATCAGCCTTATCCAGAACCTCAATGTCAATAAGTGTCTTTGAAGCTGGGATAGCCATTGCGATTAGAATCAAAACTGGTATTCCTGTCCATAAAAACTCTACTGTCGTGCTCTCATGAAAGTTAGAAGCCTTAGCACCTTTTGACTTTCTGTGTGCAATAATTGAATAAAACATTGCACCAAAAACAACAACACCAATACCAACACAAACCCAAAATACCATCATGTGAAGGCCCCAAATATCGTTACTAATATCTGTAACGCCTTTGGTCATATTGAATGTGTATTCTGCCAAGACAGACTTGGAGCTCAAAAGTGCAATAAATGCGCCGGTAAGTTTAAACAATAATTTCATAGAATCTCCGAATTAAATCTTTGTATAGCCAT
>CAJQRX010000044.1 GCA_905612405.1 uncultured Candidatus Thioglobus sp. | reverse complement strand
TGCATCTACTAAAACTTTCATACTTTCTGGATTAACATCAGGAGTAATCCCATGCCCAAGATTAAACACGTGTCCAGTTTTACCTTTGAACTGGTCAAGAACTTTATAGGCTTCGGCCTTTATTACATTCGGTGATGCATATAGAACTGATGGGTCTAAATTACCCTGTATTGCAACTTGTGAGCCTACTCTTCTTTCTGCCTCGCCAAGCTCAATTGTCCAATCAATCCCGACAGCATTACAACCAGTTGCAGCAATTTGCTCGAGCCATGCTGCGCCACCTTTAGTGAAAAGTGTCACTGGAATCGTTTTGCCTTCATAGCTACGATGAAGCCCATCTACAATTTTTGACATATATCTTAATGAGAAATTTTCATAACTGCCTTTACTTAAAAGCCCACCCCAAGTATCAAAAATCATTACTGAATCTGCTCCAGCCTCAATTTGAGAATTTAGGTAGTCTATAACAGTATCAGCAAGAACATCAAGAAGTTGATGCATATGCTTTGGGTTCTCATACATCAAACCCTTTACTTTTGAAAAGGTTTTACTAGTGCCGCCCTCAACCATATATGTTGCTAGTGTCCATGGGCTTCCACTAAAACCTATTAATGGAACTCTACCTTTAAGGTTTTTTTTAATTACAGTTACTGCCTCACTAACGTAAGCAAGCTCAGTTCCAACATCTGGCTTAGTTAAGTTTTTAATACTACTAAGCGTGTGAAGAGGTTTAGTAAATTTTGGCCCCTCACCCTCAACAAAATGAAGGCCTAAGCCCATTGCATCAGGAATGGTTAATATATCAGAAAAAAGAATTGCTGCATCAAGATCAAATCGCTCAAGGGGTTGAAGAGTAACTTCACATGCAAGATCACTTGACTTGCATAAAGTTAAAAAATCACCAGCTATTTTTCTAGTGGCACGATACTCTGGCAAGTATCTACCTGCTTGCCTCATCACCCAAATTGGAGTGCGTGATACTTCTTTCTTTAGCAGCGCGTTAATGTAGTCGAATGCCATTATTTTTTCTCAGTAAAAGGTTGATTATAATCATTATAAAACTTTATTTTGGTTTGCTTCTGGCACAAAAAAAGCCACATTTGTGGCCTTTAGAGTAAATCAATTAGTGGTTAACGCTTGAATGCGCCGTAACGTGACTTAAATTTTTCAACACGTCCAGCAGTATCCATAATTTTTTGCTTGCCTGTATAAAAAGGATGACAACTTGAACAAACATCAAGATGAAGCTCGTCTTTACCCGAAGTTGAGCGCGTTTCAAATGCGTTACCACAACTGCACACAACTTTAACAGTATCGTAAGAAGGATGAATGTCTGTTTGCATAACTTTATATCTTCAAATTTAAAAGAACGTGAATTATATACTATCTCTCTGCAGGGGTAAATGTTTTAACGCTTAATGCATGAAGTTCACCACTCTTTATCTCTTCTTTAACAACTCCTAAAACTGCCCTCTGCCTTTGCAGTAAAGATAGACCTTCAAAAATAGGTGAAACAATTACTGCAGAGCAATTACAACCATCACCTTCCATAGTAACTTCAGATTGCTCTATTCCTAATTCAAGTTTTTTCTGTACCTCTTCTAAAGTCATAATAAATCTCTACATATAGTTTTGATAGTAATCATTTTACTAAATTAAATTAGCTCACGCGCCAAAGACGCTTTTTAATATGAAGAAAAATAAAATCGACATTAATGCGCCTGCCGGTAATGTGACTATCCACGATAAAAATATCTTATTAATAACTCGCGTATCTAATGCAGCCATTCCTCGTGCAAGCCCAACTCCTAATACTGCTCCAACTAATACTTGTGTTGTTGAAACTGGAATTCCTGTTCCTGATGCTATAACAACTGTTGCTGCAGCTGCTAAAGTGGCAGCAAATCCACGAGATGGAGTTAGTTGGGTAATACGAGTACCAATAGTAGCAATAACTTTATGTCCATAGGTTATAAGCCCAACAACAATGCCCGCACCACCAACTAATAAAATCCATACTGGAAGAGCGCTTTTAGATCCAATAGACCCACCACTTTCTATAACGCTGTAAATTGCTGCCAGTGGCCCAATTGCATTTGCAACATCATTAGAACCATGGGCAAAAGCCATTGCAGCTGCGGTAATAATCATGAGCACACCGAAAACCCTCTCCATTGAAGCAAAGTGAAAATCCTTATTTTCATCAGGATCAAGGTGTATTCTTCGAATCACGAGTGTGCCAAAAAGCGCAACAATTAAACCACATCCCACAGACAATGAGTAACTTGTAAATAAGTCAAAACTCAAGCCAACATGTTTTAATCCTTTCAATATAGTAACCAAAGAGACAATAAAACCTACTAAAAACATATAATAAGGAACGTATTTTTTTGCATTGTCAAAAGGGTCATTTGTATCAATAATTAAATTTTGTAGACTCCTAAACAGCACAAAAGAAATTATTCCCGCCAATACTGGTGAGGCTACCCAGCTTAATACAATTTTAACTACTTGATTCCAATCAACAGCATCTACACCAACCCCGACAGCTCCAAATCCTACAATCGCCCCCACAATAGAGTGTGTTGTTGAAACTGGCCATCCAAATGATGAGGCAATTAATAGCCAAGTGCCTGCTGCCAATAATGATGCCAACATACCATATACCAATAAATGCGGCTCATTAGTAAATAATGCCGCATCTAAAATACCTTTACGAATTGTCGCTGTGACTTCACCTCCAGCTAAAATTGCACCAGCAAATTCAAAAATAACTGCAATAATAATTGCTTGTTTAATAGTAACAGCACCAGAACCAACAGACGTGCCCATTGCATTTGCAACATCGTTTGCACCTATGCCCCAAGCCATAAAAACACCAAATACAATAGCCAGTATTATTAATACATTACCGTAATTTGCAATAATTTCCATTATGAGCTCCGGTTATTTGGTAAGCATTACTTCAAAACGTGAACCTACCTTTTGAGCAGCATCAGCAGTCTCACCAAGCCACTCAATAGCTCGGTAATAAAACATCACATCTACAGGTGGCAAGTTTGATTCAAGCAAAAATAATTTATTACGTATATCATTCTGCGCCTTATCAGTCTCATGCTCTAGTTCATTAATTTTCTTCACCATCTCACCTACAATTTTGCGTTCACGCTTACTAAAGGCAGTTTCTAACAACTCATCAAGTTCATTAATTGCTATCAATGCAGCTCCTGAGGTTTTAATACAAAGATCAGCAAGTTTTACGAAATCCTCCGCAAACTCTTTAGGAAAGACCATATGACGAGTCATCATTAAGCCCGCAAGATCTTTAGTAATGTTAGCAATAGAATCTTGGATTAAAAGAACATCAAGCAAATCTCTACGAGAAAAAGGCATCATAAAAGTACTAGGCAAGTTCATCCTTAATTTTTTCTTTAGCTTATCAGCCTTTTGCTCTTTATTTCCAATTGAAACTTGAGCTTCTTGAGCTTTATCCCAGTCCTCTGATTTAGCTGCTCGAGCAAAAACTCCAAACTCTTTAATACAGGAATGAACCTGCTT
>CAJQRX010000043.1 GCA_905612405.1 uncultured Candidatus Thioglobus sp. | reverse complement strand
TTTTATCTATTATTTTTTGATAAAAAAAGTTAGTTAGTACAGTCTTAAAAACTCCTGCACTTCCCAGTCAGTTACTGCCTGATGGTAACGATCCCACTCATCTTTCTTATAAGAGAAAAATTGAAGGAGCATTGAATCACCTAAAACCTCTCTTGCAAAATCATCCTCATTTAAAGCCTCAATTGCCTCTAAAAGATTACGAGGTAAAGATTTAATGTTTGCTTCCTTCATTTCTTCAGGGCTTAATGTATACAAGTTTATATTTAAAGGATCGCCTGGATCAATCTTATTCTCAATTCCATCCAAAGCTGCAGCTGTTGTAAGTGCTAAGGATAGGTATGGATTCATGCACATGTCAGCAGCACGATTCTCGATACAAAACCGGTTTTGAGGGAGTCGAATCATGCAAGATCGATTGTTATCTCCATAGGCCATTGTTGTCGGCGCCCATGTATAGACTCCTCCTTCAAATCCACCAACTATTGGAACTAAACCGTTATATGAGTTTACCGTTGAACATGCAATAGCAGTAATTTCTGTTGCATGCTTTAGCAATCCACCAACTACATGATAAGCTGTATCAGAGAATTTTCCATCCTTACCTTCAAAAATATTTTTGTTATCCGAGTTACTCGTCATACTAAAATTAATATGCGCTCCAGACCTCCAATCAGCAATCGTTGGCTTTGGCATAAAGGTAATAAACATCCCATACTTTTTAGCAACTTCTTTAAGAAGAACCCTTAAGAAAACTAATCGATCTGCCATCTGAAGAATATCTGTATAAGTGAAGTCAAGCTCAAACTGTGAATAGGCGCCCTCACAAACCACATCCTTCATATCCCAGCCTAAATCATTAACAGTATCAATTAATTCTTTGAGAAACTCCATTGAGTCAATTGAATACTCGACATCGTATCCAAAAGCTTGTCTGCGAGGACGTAAGCCGTCACCTGGTAATGGATCATCATCAAAAGCCTTAACAGGCTGGCCATCTTCCCATCGCATCGCAATAAATTCTGGCTCAATACCACAAAAAGCTTTATATCCAGCGTCATCTGCTTTTTGTACTGCTCTTTTAAGAGTTTGACGAGGGCACAAGTTATAAGGCTTGCCTTCCCACCATAAATCTGAAAAAACCCATACGCACGTCTTATCCCATGGACAAATTACCAAGCTATCTAAATCAGGTACAGGGATTTGATCTGAGTCATTAGGCCCTAATTCAGGAACAAAAGAAACTGAATGAACCGCAAATTGAGGGCCCTTTCCTGCACACAATGCCTCAAACTCCTTCATAGGAATTGGCTTTGTTTTAGGAAGGCCGAGCATGTCAATCCAACACGACAGAATGTACTTTACGCCTGCTTTTTCTAATCGAGCTTTTTCCTCTGCAACACGCTTCTTTGAAGGCAGGGCATCTGCCATTGTTGTGTGATAAATCTTTGCCATATTCTTCTCCTTATTTATGAATTTATTAAATATTTATAATTTTTCTTGCGATTTTAATAAAAATTGATTTTTATATGTTGCCAGGCCTTTCATTACCTCAACATCCTTTATATCACCGTTATTAAAACAATGTTCATCTAGAAATCTAGTAAGAGTTTCATCACCTTCAGAGGCAATTTCTACTAAAAGATCATATCGACCTGTAACCCAAATAATAAAAACTATCTCATTACAATTTTGAAAGCGTTTAGCAACCTCAGTAGGACTAGAAGTTGATGCAACTTTTATTCCAAGCATTGAATCTGTTGCGTAATTAATAGCAGAGCGATCTACTAATGCTTTGATTTGCAAGACACCCGCTTCTTTCATACGATTAACACGATTTCTAACAGTTCCCTCAGAGATTTCTAGCGATTTAGCAATCTCATTAAATGGCTTTCTTCCATCAATCTCAAGCATGTCAATGATTCGTTGATTCAATTTATCTTTTAGCGTATCCCTTGTTGGGACACGCGGAAGTTGATCACTGTCATGACTATCATTAGATTGACTTAGGTGCACTATGCGATTGCTTGAATTACTCATTTAAATCCTAGTTTTGAGGCATATCTTCTGGATCTATTCCAGGTACAAAAGTAATTCCTGCTTGTTGCTTCCAATCATGAGGGTAAGCAGCATAGAATATTACGCATTTCTCATCACACTCATAAGCTATAGAATTATCTTTAGGAATATAAAGGACATCACCTGGGTTACAGTTATAAGACTCACCATCACACGTCAGTCTAAATGTACCTTCCATACAATAAATAATCTCATCACATGTTAACTCCCATGGTACAGATACTTGATTTAAGAAATTCAAACCGCCGCACATTGTGTCACTAACTGCACTAGTAACAAAAGGCTTGATATAGCTTTGTCCTGGCTCTAAAGTGTGTAAACGGTGCTCAATGTCACCAAATTTATATAGTTGTGGTTTATTACTCATTTTTATCCCTCTTTAAGTTAAGTTAAGTTTTTCATTAAGTTCGACGACATATCCATCTGGATCTTCAATAAATGCAAGTATACGAGTTCCAGCATTCATAGGTTTAGCTGGGCTAATTATTTTGGCGCCTCCAGCCTCTAGGTCTTCAACAGCTTTATATACATCTGGTGTTTCAATGCAGATATGGCCCCATCCATTACCTTTATCATAGAGCTCTTCTTGATCCCAGTTATGGGTTAGCTCCAGTGCAGGAAATTCTATTTCAGGACCATAACCTACAAACGCATTTGTAAATCTGCCTCCTGGGTAATCAGTTTTCCTTAGTACTTTCATACCTAAAATATCGCAATAAAAGTGAAGTGACTTTTCTAAGTCAAGAACTCTCATCATCGTATGCGCTAATCTAAAATCACTATTAAAACTGGTATCAGTCATTAAATTCTCCTTTAAGTGTTATTTTTTGGTGGATTTGTAACAGCTGCTGCAATCATCTCTTGAAAAGCGCGAACACTGTCTTCCCAGTGAGGAGATAACATACCACCTTCGTTTGAAACTGGAGAGGCCCTGCCAAGTTGCATTCTTTCACAAATTGCGTGATCTTCTTTGTGGACATCCCACCATAGCTTTTTCATTTCATCAACCTCTTTACTTGAAACACTCTCACCCTCTGTGGTGTAGATAACTCTTTTTTGTTGCGTATGACATTCATCAACTGGAACATTCAAATAAACCCCAATTTGATCTGGTGCATATCGCCCAATTATAAAATTTGGAAAAAGCGTTAAGTATCTTGAGCTTACAGACAAGCTCCCCTTCACCTTATCGTCATCATCAAGATCAATAGCGCTTCCTAGGCAGACACCATCAACAATTGTGTAATGATCCTCAAGAGGTTGATTTGTTGTTGTTCGATGAACAAATTGAACATGGTAAGGTTCTATAAAATTTTCCATAAGAAATTTCCAGTTCGTAGAAATCTCACCAAAATCCAAAGTAGCTACAGGCTTCACTTTTTGAAAATCTATATCACTAAAATTTTGAATAAGAGGAGCTGCATAATCCTCAAAATTGGCAGCATTGCCACTTAAATTAATAAAAATCCAATCTTGCCAAATAGCTATTTTTATTGATTTAAGATTATGATTTGACATTTCAAAGCCTTCTGGCTGATGCTCTTTACCACCAAAGAACGGCGTAGCACAAAGATCGCCATCAAGACTATACGTCCACGCATGATAGGGGCAAGGTAACATCTTGCCAACATTCATTGGCTCATCAACTAACTTCAAACATCGATGAGAGCATGCATTATGGAAAGCTGAAATTTTTCCTTCATTATTTTTAATTAAGACTACTGGCTGACCAGCAACCATAATTGGTCTTGCATCCCCTGGCTCATTTAGCTCATGGGCAAAACCTACAAAAACCCAATTATCGGTAAACACGGTATCGCACTCAGTGCGAAAAAAATCAGCGCTGGTATAGGCAGATGAGGGCAGTCCATGCTTAAGCTTACCTTTCTCAAAAAAAGATGACATGTCAAGTTTAGTAATTGTATTACCTCAAAAAATAAATGAAACAAATGATAATGAGAAAAATTATAAATTAATTATTACATTAAATGTAATAAATTAAAGAATAAGTTACTAATACAGCTATTTATTCGATTAAAAATCATTAATATGTAATAATCATAAAAATTATTTACTGTTAACATTCGTATTAATTTGGTATGATTTGTAACTTTCATTAACACTTTTAATCAGGGGAGGATGCAATATGGGCATTAAAGGAAGTGACTTCGAGGTTGAATTGAAAGGATATTCAGGGCATGGATTAATCCACTCAAAAGATGTTGATGATGAAATTACACGTATTGGTCCTGGATCGCCAGCAGGCGAATACCTTAGAAGATACTGGCAGCCAGTTTTTATCTCTTCTGAACTCGATGATCTTCCTGTATCAATAAAAATTCTGGATGAAGAACTTGTTCTATTTCGCGACAAAAGCAATCAATTAGGATTGGTTCATAAACAATGCCCTCATAGACAAGCTTCTCTTGAATTTGGTATTTGCCAAGAAACAGGAATTCAATGTTGCTACCATGGATGGCACTTTGATATTGATGGTACATTATTAGATGTTCCTGGCCAGCCAGCCCATATAGCTGACATTATTAAACAGAGGGTTCGACTTGGCGCCTATCCAACTTATGAATTTAAAGGTTTAATTTTTGCCTATCTTGGGCCAATTGATGAAAAACCCGAATTCCCAATGTATGACAGCCTAAATTTTAAAGATATGGAAATGGTGCCCTATAAGGCACCCTTCAATTGCAACTGGCTTCAGGTTTTGGATGCTATAGTTGATCCAATTCACACCTCTTTCCTTCATTCAAATATGAGTCGACAACAGTTTTCAGAAGGCTTTGGAGAAGTTGGGCAGATTGATTTTTTTGAGCGTGATAGTTGGATTTTAGGCTGCAATACCAGGAGAGTTGGTGACAATATTTGGTTTAGGATTAACGAAGTTGTTTTGCCAAACTTTACTCAAGCAGGCGCAGCATTTGCTGCAGATGGAACAAAGCAAATACACTATGGTAGAAGTTCATTTACTAGATGGGTTGTTCCAATCGATGATGAAACAACCATCTGTTATGCGTGGGCTAATTTTGGTGAGCGAGGAGATCCACAGGAATTTAACACGCCAGAAGGTCCTGAACTAATTGAACAGGGTGAAATTTTTGATCGCCCCTATAAAGAACGTCAAAGATTTCCTGCAGATAGAGAAGCATGTGAAGGCATGGGTTCAATAAATATTCATAAAAATGAAAATTTATTACCCAGTGATCAAGGAGTTGCAATGATGCGTCAGAGAATTAGAGAGCAAATAAAAACTGTTGCCTCTGGCAAAAAACCATATCTAGCAAGTGGTATTAATGGATTGCCAGTTCCAACTTATGGAGGTGATTCTGTCCTTAATATTCCAGCAAGTAATTTGGAAGACAATTCCTTCTTAAGTAAACTTGCACATGAATTCGTTCAAATTCAATTTGAAGTCGATGGAAAGGTTGAAGAAGAGAGAGTTAAAATAGTTACGAAAAAATTAAAAGAAATACAATCAAGAGAAACTTTAAATACCAATAAATAAATACCTATGGCAAGTGATAATAAAATAAGAGTTCATTTTAAGAGTAATCATGCAGACCCTGATTCATTCCCACCAACTATTGAAGGGGAAAGTGTTTTTGCTATTACCAAAGAAAGATTTGATGATGCAATTGAAAGTTACCCGGATTTAAAAGACAAAATTGAGCCAATTTTTGACTGGGATTTAGAGAACTTTTATGAATCCATGAAGACTACTGAGGTTCTTGTGTGCTGGGATTTTCCTACTGAGAATCTTGCTGAAATTGCGCCTAAACTTCGATGGATTCATATTATTGGTGCGGGGGTAGAACATTTATGTCCAATGGACTGGGTGCCAGAATATGTTTCAGTTGTTAATAATCGGGGCGTGCACTCAGCAAAAGCTGGGGAGTTTGGTCTAATGAGTGTGCTAATGCTGCATACGCATATCCCTGAAATCATTCAAAATCAACAAAACAAGCATTGGGAATCTCTCTATTCATCTCCAATATTAGGTAAGACATTGCTGGTTATAGGTACAGGCAATATAGGACATGCTGCTGCAAAAAAATGCAAATTATTGGGCATGAAAGTAATTGGGGTAAGTCGTCATGGGAAGCCTTTAGAAGGTGTCGATCAAATGGTTAAGGTAGATAAATTAGATGAAGTACTCCCTACAGCTGATTACATTTTTATGTCTACACCGAATACAACTGAAACATTTAATTTATTAGATAAAAGGCGTCAATCATTAATGAAGCCAGGAGTAGGTATTGTTAATGTCGGAAGGGCTGCCACAATGGACTATGATGCTCTTGTAGAGAATTTAAATTCTGGTCACATCAAGGCTGCTATTATTGATGTTTTTGATCCTGAGCCACTCCCTTCAAATTCAATATTATGGGACACACCGAACTTAATGGTGTTGCCGCATATATCTGCTGATGATGGTGATACATATATTTCTCTAACACTTGAGCTTGTTCTAATGAATATGCAAAGATACATTGCTGATGAAAAATTAAATAATTTAATTAACCCTGATCTAGGATATTAAAGATTCAAATAATATTTTTTATAGTGCTGGGCTGCTTTTCTTGCAGTAACTATTAGACTATCATCGGGATTTGCAATTGACTGTTCAAATGATAGGTCATTAGAAATAATACTAAATACCTTGTCGATATCATATTTATTTTCAAGTATTTCATCATCCTCTGCACTACCTGCAATTACAAAGATACTGCATTTATGCTTTCTTGCATAATCAATTACTCCCATTGGAGCTTTACCTCTAAGACTTTGACTATCAAACCTACCTTCGCCTGTTATTAAAAGATCTGTAGTTGATAGATGTTTCTCAAAATTAAGTTTTTCAAGAATAATTTGTACTCCACTTTTTTGATCCGCCTTTAAAAAAGCAAGAAAACCATAACCTATGCCACCTGCTGCACCTGCGCCAGCCTGCATTGAGAGGTTATTATTTAATTTACTGGAAGCGATTGTAGAGTAATGGCTCAATAGATTATCTAATTGATTAATCATCTTTTCATCAGCACCTTTTTGAGATCCAAAAATAACTGATGCACCTTGCTGTCCAATGAGAGGATTGTCCACATCGCATGCAATCTCAAAACTGATTCCTTTGAGGCGTGAGTCGATAGAAGTAATATTAATATCTGAAAGTGTATTTAAACTTTTTACACCTCCAGTGAGTTCCTTACCAAAAGAGTCTAAAAATTGGATTCCAATTGCCTGTAAAAAACCCATTCCTCCATCATTTGTTGCACTTCCTCCTAAACCAATAATAATATGCTCAGCGCCTTCATCAATTGCAGCAAATATGAGCTCACCAACTCCAAAACTAGAGGTATTCATTGGATTTCTTTTTATAAGTGGAACTAGGTGCAAGCCACAAGCTTCAGCAATTTCGATTACTGCTGTTTTTGAATTGCCGAGCATACCCCACTTGGCATTGATATATTCTCCTAGAGGGCCTGACACTTTCGTTGAAAAATACTTACCTTGAGTAGCAGTAACTAAGACATCAACTGTTCCCTCTCCACCATCAGCAATAGGTAATTTTAAAATATTAGCATCTGGGAAAATACCTAAAAAACCTTCCTCAATTGCATTTGCTGCATCAGAAGCTGTTAAGGTTTCTTTAAAAGAGTCAGGTGCAATTAATATCTTCATATTTTACTTCTTTAACTTAATTATATTTTTTACCCCACCTCTCAAGTGAGATTGTTGCAGTAAAAATAATAAACATACCAAGCCACTGATTCATGCCCAGCATATCTTGAAGAAGAATTACACCTAAAATAATAGTAAAAATAGGCTCTAAGTACATCACATTTGAGGTTCGTACGGGTCCAATAATTGATATTGACCTAAAGAAAAAGTAAATACCTCCACTCATGCCCATTGCTGAAAGAATACTCCAAAGTAACATCTCTGAAGATACTGATGCAATTGGCTCTGAAGTGACTATAAAATATATCAACACAAAAACTACTGAAGGCAATACCATAATATATTGAATTAGGCCCCATCCTGATTCTACACTTTTATGGCGAGATAAAATATTTACAGTAACCTGGGCAAGAGAAGCAATAAGGCCCCAGAAAATACCCCACAAGTTCAAATCACTTGACTTTAACTCCAATACTGGCAATAGTCCTTGAAATAAAGAATAATTTTGCAAATAGTTTACTAACCAAATGGGAAGCCCTTGAACTAAAATCCAAATGCCAAATAATGACACAAGAAGTGCGGCAGCTGATAAAAAATCAATGGATCTACTCTTAAGTATTGAGTTAACAAAAAAGGTAATAATTGGGAAAGTATAAATCACTACTACGGCTAAACTTAATGGAATCAAGCTTATTGAATACATATACGATGCAATAAAAATCGCTTGAAAAATACTAATTAGTATTAATCTAATGTGTGTTGCCTTGCTTTTAATTTTCTTAGGTGATTTATTTAAAATACTTGCAAAAATAAAAGTACTAACATAGCGAACAGAAAGAAGAAGAAATACGCCTCCTCCAACATGATAGAAATAGGGAGCAGTAGTAGCTGCAAGAGAGAAAAAAAAGGCAGATAAAATTGCTGTAGAAACACTTGAAAATATCTTATTACTCATTTTGGATTTGGCCTGGATTATCTGTTGTGATAGATTGTACTCCCCAGCTAATCAATTTATTAGCAATATCAATATCATCAATTGTCCATGAGTGGTATTCAAAACCAGCATCTATAATTCGGTCAATTAAAGTTTTTGAGTTTTCATTATCTGAACTTAGGCCATCGGCCTTAATATCATTTAGTACATCTAATATTTTATTTAAGTCATAATTCGGCTCATATGAATATAACCAGTAAGCCTTATAATTAGGTGCTGCTGATTTAAAAGTCTTAATAACTCTCTCATCAAATGAAATAATCACAGCTTGCTCGGTATGTATTTCAGATTGAGAAAGCTCTTTAATTAGGGGCTTTATAATCTCCATACCACACTTTATCTCTATAAATATTTTTTTACCAGAAGGCAACACGTTAAGCACTTCAGCTAGAGTAGGAATTTTTACTTTTGAATTATTAGAAATTTTATGAGATAAGTTCAGTTGCTTTAACTCTTCAAGGGTTGAATCTTTAACAATTAACTTTTTATTGCAGACTCTTTGAGTATCA
>CAJQRX010000042.1 GCA_905612405.1 uncultured Candidatus Thioglobus sp. | reverse complement strand
GTGTTTCATAATATTGGAGATTAATAATGTCTAGAATTGCAAAAGCACCAATTACAATCCCTGAAGGCGTAAATATTACGCAAGCTGAAGGAGTAATTTCGGTCAAAGGAAAGCTTGGTGAAATGACAATGCATGTTAATTCAGCAGTCCTTGTTTCTAATAATGATAATGTATTAACTTTTGAGCCAAATGAAGTAAGCAAGAAAGAACAAAAAGGCGCATGGGCTCAAGCTGGAACTGTAAGAGCAAATACAGCAAATTTAATTAAAGGCGTTACAGAAGGTTGGGAGAAGAAGTTAACATTAATTGGAGTTGGTTATCGAGCTAAAGCTCAAGGTAAAGTATTAAACTTAACTTTAGGTTTTTCTCACCCAGTTAATTATAACTTGCCTGAAGGTATTTCTGTTGAAACTCCTTCGCAGACAGAAGTTATTGTTAAGGGTATTGATAAGCAGAAAGTTGGTCAAGCTGCTGCAGAAATAAGAGCATTCCGTCCACCAGAGCCATATTGCATTTGTTCAAATTAAGATGAATGACACAAAAACAGGCGCATTAAATTCATTTAATAGAGCTGTTAAAGAGATACCAGAAGTAGAACAATGTCATATGATCGCATCAAATTTTGATTACTTATTAAAAGTCAGAACACAAAATATGGAAAGTTATCGTAAGGTTTTAGGTGAAAAAATTTCATCATTACCAAATGTTCAGCATAGCTCAACCTTTGTTGTTATGGAAGAAATAGTAACCAGTACGTATAACTAGAATTTAGTTAGCTTAGCTTGGCTTTAATTAATTTAGAAACATCACCCATATCAGCTTTACCATCAAGCTGACCTTTAAGAGCTCCCATTAGCTTACCCATATCTTTCATAGAGTCAGCTCCAGTTGCAGAAATAGCTTTAATAACTGCAGCTTCAATCTCATCTTTACTAAGCTGCTTTGGCATGTAGTTATTTATAATTAAAAGCTCGGCTTCTTCTATATCAACTAAGTCCGTTCTTCCAGCATCTGAAAATTGTGCTATGGAATCTTTACGCTGCTTAACCATTTTTTGAATTATAGATACAGATTGAGCATCCGTTAATTCAATGCGCTCATCTATTTCTTTTTGTTTAATTGCCCCAAGAATCATACGAATTGCTTTGAGGGCTTCTTTGTCTTTAGCTTTCATTGCTAACTTCATATCGTTAGTAATGAGTTGTTTTAGCTGTGACATATTTTGATTTACTTTCGCACTAAAAATAGTGCTTAGTACATACGCTTGCGGTGAATACGATTTTTAGACATCTCTTTATGAGTTCTTTTGACTGCAGCAGCTTTTTTACGCTTATTAACCCACGTAGGCTTCTCAAAATACTCTTTTTTTCTAACATCTGTGATAACGCCTGCTCTATCACAAAGACGTCTGAAACGACGCAGTGCTATATCAAATGGTTCGTTTTCTCTTACTTTAATTGCTGGCATATGATAATTCCTTTATGATTCTTTTTTTGTCGCTTTAGCTTTAGTTTCTTTCTTAGGTGCAGCAGCTTTAGTTTCTTTCTTAGGTGCAGCAGCTTTAGTTTCTTTCTTAGGTGCTTCGACTATGACTTCTTCTTGACCTTCAAAGTCAACTAGTTGAACTAACGCCATTGGGGCTTTATCGCCCGTACGAAAACCTGCTTTTAAAATACGTATATATCCACCTGGACGGTCTTGATAAAAAGGACCCAATTGCGTAAACAACTTAGCAACCATTGCATCATCTCTTAGTTTAGAGAAAATATGGCGGCGGTTAGCAACACTATCTGCCTTTGCTCTAGTAATTAAAGGTTCAATAACACGCCTTAATTCTTTCGCTTTAGGAAGTGTTGTTTTAATTGTTTCATGCAAAATTAATGAATTAGCCATATTCTTAAACATGGCTTTTCTATGCGATGAATTTCTATTTAATTGTCTACCTGACTTTCTGTGTCTCATTATTTGTCCTTATTCGCTCATTAAGTCAACTGGTGGCCAGTTTTCAATTTCTGTACCAAGCTCTAAATTTTTCTCAGTCAAAACTTCTTTAATTTCATTAAGTGACTTACGACCTAAGTTTGGAGTTCTAAGTAAGTCTTGCTCTGATTTTTGAATCAAGTCACCAATATAATAAATTTGTTCAGCTTTTAAGCAGTTTGCAGAGCGAACTGTTAGTTCAAGCTCATCAACAGCAGATAAGAACATTGGAGGAAAATCATCTGAAGTTGGTTGAGGCTCTTCTTCGATTACAGGCTCTAATTCTACAAATGAAGATAATTGATCTTGAAGTATTGTAGCAGCTCTCTTAACAGCATCTTCAGCATTAACTGAACCATTAGTTTCGATAATAATATTAAGTCTATCTAGATTCACTTTTTGCTCAACTCTTGCAGACTCAACTGTAAAGCTAACCCTTTTGATTGGAGAAAAACTTGCATCTAATTGAATACTTCCGATTGTTTCAGAATCAACTGATCTAGCGACAGCAACATCATAACCAACACCAGTACCAATAAGAACAGTCATTCTTATTTTTCCACCTTCGTTGACTGTAGCTATTACCTTCTCAGGATTAAATACAGAAACATCTGTACCATTAGCTTCAATATCTGCAACTGTTAATTCACATGGACCTTGTTTTTCAATAATAACTGTTGCGCTATCACTCGAGTTTAGGCCAATAGAAGCTTCTTTAAGATTAAGAAGTATATCTAGAACGTCTTCTTGAACCCCTTCAATCGTTGAAAATTCATGCATTACACCATCGATTGCTACTTCTGTTATTGCAGAACCAACCATAGAAGATAATAATGTTCTTCTAATTGAATTTCCTAATGTGTGCCCAAATCCTCTTTCAAAAGGCTCTAGAACAACGCGATATTCATTTTTAGACAACTCAACTGAATCTACTAGTTTTGGTTTTAGAAAATCTCTTGCACTTCCTTGCATATTTAATTCCTATTTAGAATACAATTCAAC
>CAJQRX010000041.1 GCA_905612405.1 uncultured Candidatus Thioglobus sp. | reverse complement strand
CAATCGAATTGCTAAGGACCTAAACCTAACCGAAGAGCAGGTTGCTAAAAACCTAATGTTTGCTGGAAATAAAGTAGGAGAGACCATTACTACAGCTATGCCAGACGAGGGCGCTTCAAAATGGTTTGGTGGTGTTCCACCTGACCTTTCACTAGTTGCAAGATCTAAAGGAACTGACTGGATTTATACTTACCTACGAAGCTTTTATGATGATGAAGAGAGAATTTTTGGCGTAAACAATAAAGTTCTGGTAAATGCGTCTATGCCCGATGTCTTATGGTCATTAAGAGAGAGTCAGTCTGTGGCAGAGTTCGACCAAAGCGTTCTTGATATAACAAATTTCTTAGACTATGTTGGAGAGCCAGCAAAACTAATCCGTCTAAAGCTAGGAAAATGGGTATTACTATTCCTAGGCATACTGTTTATTCTTACTTATATGCTTAAGAAGGAGTATTGGAAAGATGTTAAGTACGGCATCTGGAGGCCACGCGATTAATTTCTGATACAATCTTTATCTTTACATCCCCTTGCTCTAATAGGCAAGGCTATTTTTTTATAATTTGGTACAAAAACTATGCTATCTAAACCTAATCCGTCTTCAACAACCCTCTATGCTGCTTCTGAAGAGCTTGAGTCACATGTAGTTCGATTTATTATGGCTCATAAGTTAATTGAGCGCGAGGTGATAGAGCTTAAGTTTGATGAAATGCCAGAAGAAGTTTTAGAGCTCAATCCTTGTGAAACTCTTCCAACCCTTTTTGACAGGGGAATGGTTTTATATGATCTCTCTGTAATTATGGAATATCTAGATGAAAGATTTCCCTTCCCTCCTCTTCTCCCAGTCGACCCTATTGAAAAAGCTGAAAAACGACTTCTAATTTATCGTTTCACAAGATCAGAAGGCTGCTGGTACGAGCTTGTAGAAAAAATTCTACATGGCCCAAAAAAAGAAAGTGAGGCCGCAAGAAAAACTTTGCAAGGAAACCTTATAGAACTATTGCCTTTATTTTCTCATAAGCCTTATTTTAAAAGCGAGTCAATGACTCTTGTTGATGTCTGTATAGCGCCTATTTTATGGCGTCTTGATCTTTTAGGTATATCTTTGGATAGTAAAAAAGCAAAGCCAATTATGGAATATGCAAACAGGCTTTTTGAAAAAGAAGGCTTTCATGAAAGCCTAACTTTTGCTGAGAAGGACTTCAATTAATAAAACCCATGTCAAGCGTAGTCCCCTATCTAATCCGAGCATACTGTGATTGGATAGAGGACTCTAGTTTTACGCCTCATATACTAGTTAACTCTGAAAAACCTGGTGTTTCAGTTCCTGAAGGCTTTGCAAGTGAATGTAAGATTGTTTTAAACATTGCCTCCTCAGCAACAGAAGGCCGAGTAATAACCAATGAGTCTATTAGCTTTAAGGCGAGATTTAATGGAAGGTCTGAAAAAATCACCGTGCCATGCAGTGCGGTATTATCTATTTATGCTAAAGAAAATGGCGAAGGAATGTTTTTTGATAACAAATCAGAGCTTCTTGATCAAAAAAATAAGAAGCCGAACCTAACTATCTTAGATTAATCTTTCAATTTCAGAATAGAAAAACTCCAAATTACCTTTTGAAAATGGAAGTATTGGAACATCTGTGTACCCAATGAGAGAATCTTTATTAGAAAGTGAATTTGAATTAATTTCGTTTAACACAAGACATCCAACCTTTAAATTATTTTTCTTTGCGGCTTCAATAGCCATTAACCCTTGACTAACAGCCCCTAACTCGTCTCGAACAACAATGATGACAGGAAGCTGAAGACAAACAGCAAGATCAGAATTAAGCGACCTATCTGCAATTGGAGAATAGATACCACCTGCCCCCTCTACCAAAACAAAACTGTCTCCCACTTGATTATTACAGACTTTCACTAAGTCCTCTAAACTAAGAGTCTTTCCAATTTTTGCACTAGCCTCTTCAGGGCTAGCCTCAAGAGCAAAACAATTAGGACACACTATATTTAAAGGCTCGTTTGAATTGCATGCATCATTTAGCACAATAGCGTCTTTTGGGATATATTTTCCATCTACTAGATCACAGTTTGTCTCAACAGGCTTTCTAACCTTGACTTGTCTTGTCTTACTAAGATGCTTAATAATTTCAATAGCTACAGTAGTTTTTCCAACCTCTGTATTGCTGCCTGTTATAAAAACTCCATTCATAGCGACATTTTAGACGAAGTTATCAACCCCTAAGTCGCCATAAAAGTATAATGGCGACAATGCAAAATAATCTTAAAACAAGCTTTTGTGGGATGTCATTAAACTCACCAATCATTTTGCTTTCAGGGTGTGTTGGGTTTGGTGAAGAGTACACACGAATCAAGGGCTTCTCTAATTCTGATGTTGGTGCGGTTTGCTTAAAAGGAACTACTCTAGAGACACGCCTTGGAAACAGGCTTCATAGAATTGCTGAGACTCCTAACGGAATGCTCAATGCTATTGGCCTTCAAAACCCAGGCACTGATGCAGTCATAAATGACATCATGCCAGGGCTAGATAAAACGGAAACTAAGTTCATTATTAATATTTCTGGCTCAACTGTTGAGGAATTCGGTGAGATTGCAAAGCATTTTGATGATTCTGATATTGATGCTATTGAAATAAACATCTCATGTCCAAATGTAAAAGAGGGTGGTGTTGCTTTTGGAAATGATCCAGAGATGTCTTTTAGAGTTGTCGAGATTTGTAGAAAAAACACGTCTAAACCAATTATTACAAAACTATCGCCAAATCAAACAGACATTGCATCTAATGCAAAGAGGTGTATTGAGGCTGGAAGTGACGGGCTCGCGGTTATAAACACAGTCATGGGCATGGCAATTGATATTGAAAAGCAAAAGCCAGTAATAGGAAATAATCAGGGTGGGCTCTCTGGTCCTGCGATAAAACCGATTGCGCTTTTAAAAGTTCATCAGGTTTACCAGGTCAGTAAAAAATATAATATTCCTATAATTGGTCAGGGCGGAATTGTGTCGGCTAAGGACGCGATTGAGTTCATTATTGCTGGAGCAGACACAGTTGGTATTGGAACTGCGCTGTTTTATGACCCCCTTGTTTGCCAAGAAATAAATGAAGGAATTAGTAAATATCTATTAGAGCATAACTTAAAAGATGTCCAGTCTTTAGTTGGCTCTCTTACTTTAAATTAAAAAATTATAAAATTAATGATGCAAAACGAATATAACGCAGCTGTAATTGAAAAAGAAGCGCAACAGTATTGGGATACTAATAATTCATTTGTTGTGGTTGAGGATACAAGTAAAGAAAAGTACTTCTGCCTCTCAATGCTGCCTTATCCTTCTGGAAGACTGCATATGGGCCATGTTAGAAACTATAGTATTGGTGATGTAATTTCAAGATACCAAAAAATGCTAGGAAAGAATGTTATGCAGCCTATTGGCTGGGACGCATTTGGACTGCCTGCTGAAAATGCTGCTATAAAAAACCAGGTTCCTCCTGCAGGGTGGACTTATGAAAACATTAAGCACATGAAAGAACAGCTTATAGAGCTTGGGTTTGGTTATGACTGGTCAAGGGAGTTAGCAACTTGTCATCCAGAGTACTATCGCTGGGAACAATGGTTTTTTGTGAGATTGTTTGAAAAAGGCCTTGTATATAAGAAAAAAGCAGTCGTAAACTGGGATCCTGTAGACCAAACAGTTTTAGCCAATGAGCAAGTAATTGATGGTTGTGGTTGGCGATCTGGCGCGCCCGTTGAAAAGAAAGAGATTTCTCAGTGGTATATGAAAATAACTGATTATGCAGAAGAGCTTCTTGCGGACATTCAAAAACTCGACGGCTGGCCAGATGCTGTAAAAATGATGCAAACGAACTGGATTGGTAAATCTGTTGGACTTGATATTAAATTTAAGCTTACTGATTCTGACGCACTAACTGTTTATACCACAAGACCTGATACTTTATTAGGCGTTACTTACCTTGCAATTGCTTCAGAACACCCTCTTGCTATTAAGGCTGGAAAAAGTAGTAATGAGATTCAGATGTTTCTTGAAGAGTGTAAAAAAATGGAAACAGCTGAAGCAGCCATTGAAACAATGGAGAAAAAAGGCGTTGACTCTGGACTGACTTGTGTTCACCCAATCACAGGTGAATCTACTCCAATTTGGATAGCAAATTTTGTTCTTATGGGTTACGGAACAGGAGCGGTAATGAGCGTTCCAGCTCATGACCAAAGGGACTATGAGTTTGCAAAAAAATATAGTATATCCATCGTTAATGTAATTTCTGACCTGAATGGCAATGTAGATACGAGTGAAGCAGCTTACGCTGAAAAAGGAATCCTAATAAACTCTGGCGAGTTCAACGGTTTAGACTTTGACCAGGCGTTTACTGCAATTAGTGAGAAGCTTTCAACCTTAAAAATGGGAGAACTAAAGACTAATTATCGTCTTAGAGATTGGGGCGTTTCAAGACAGCGCTACTGGGGCTGCCCAATACCAATAATTAACTGTCCTTCTTGTGGGGATGTTGCTGAAAGCCTCGAAAACCTTCCTGTGAGACTTCCTGAAAATGTTGAACTTGATGGCGTTGGCTCTCCATTAAAAAAGATGCCTGATTTTTATAGTGTATTGTGTCCTAAGTGTGGTGCAGAGGCCAATAGAGAAACAGATACTTTTGATACTTTTTTTGAGTCTTCTTGGTACTTTGCAAGGTACACATGTGTTGATCAAAGTAATGCTATTTTAGATGAGCGGGCCAACTATTGGCTTCCTGTAGATCAATATATAGGTGGAATTGAGCATGCGATCTTACACCTTTTATACTCGCGTTTTTTCACAAAACTATTACGTGACGAGGGGGTAATTGAAGCGAATGAGCCTTTTACAAACCTTCTTACACAAGGGATGGTTTTGAAAGATGGCGCTAAAATGAGCAAATCAAAAGGGAATACAGTTGACCCCCAAGAAATGATTGCTAAGTATGGTGCTGATACAGCAAGGCTTTTTATACTATTTGCAGCTCCCCCAACCCAAGATCTTGAGTGGTCGGACACCGGGATTGAGGGTGCTTATAGGTTTGTAAACAAATTTTATCGTCTTGTTACTGGGTTTGTAGATTCCAATAAAGGCAATAAAACCGCTAAGTCTAATCTTGAAGACCTAACTGATGAGCAAAAAGAAGTTAGGAAAAAAACTCATTTAGCACTCAAAAAAGTTGGTGATGATTTAGGTAGAAGACATTCATTCAATACCGCTATAGCGACTATGATGGAACTTAACAATACTTTGTCTAAATTTACAGACATGTCTGAAAAAGGCGTTGCTGTTAGGAAAGAGTCAATTGAAATCATGGTCAAGTGCCTTAGCCCAGTAATTCCTCATCTATGCCACCACCTTTGGCTTTTACTGGGTGGGAAAAAGGCTGTAGTAGATACTAATTGGCCAGTTTTTGACGAATCTGCACTTATTCAAGACACTATACAAATCATTGCCCAAGTTAATGGAAAATTAAGAGCGAAAATGATGATTCCATTAAACTCTGACAATCAAGAAGTTCAGGAATTAGCTTTGGCTGACGAAGGCGTTAGCAAGCATATAGAAGGCAAAGAAATAATTAAAGTTATTGTTGTCCCAAACAAGCTTATAAATGTAGTTGTTAGATAAAATTATATATGTTGGGAGTAGTTTTAACGGTTTAACATCTTTTCGATTTGTTCTCTTAATATTAGCTCCATTACAAACCCCATTTTGCCTCCTGGAACAACTAAAGTATTTGGCCGTGACATAAAAGAGCCTGCAACCATATCCTGTAAATAAACAAAATCGCAGTACTTATGATCTTGGAATCTAACAACTACAAAACTTTCGTCCTGAGTGGGTATGTCTCTTGCAATAAAAGGGTTTGAAGTATCTACCGTGGGAACGCGCTGGAAATTAATATGTGTTCTGGAAAACTGAGGTGTGAGGTAAGTAATGTAGTCCCACATTCTTCTATGAATTGTATCTACTGTCGCCTCAGCCGAGTACCCTCTTTGCTCCTTATCTCTATGAATTTTTTGAATCCATTCTAAATTTACTACAGGAACTACCCCTATTAATAAATCAACAAATTTTGCGACATCTATATTTCCATCTTTAACACCACCATGAAGACCTTCATAAAAAAGTAGGTCGCTGTCTCTACCGACATCTTCCCAATCAGTAAACTCTCCAGCTTTTTTTTCAAAGGGGGCGCCTTCTTCATCAGAATGAATATAGAAACGACGATTGCAATGGCCTTTTTCACCATAATCTCTAAATGTACTCTCAATAAAATCAAAGTGGTTTGCCTCTGGACCAAAATGACTAAAATATTTATTTCCTTTCTTGTCTTCGACCTTCATGACACTCTTCATTTGCTTACGATCAAACTTATGAAAACTGTCTCCTTCAATAATTACTGGCTTAGCACCCACTCGTGAAAAAATATGATTAAAGGCATTTTTGACAGTCGATGTTCCAGCGCCAGATGAGCCAGTTATGGCAATTACAGGATGTTTTTTTGACATAGCCCCACCAATTATAAGAAAACTATATTTATTATCTTACAAAGTTAGTCGAGCTGTTAATAAATAAATTCATAACAGCTTGAATTTAAATCACGGGGGAGTTTTGTTAATTAAAAATCTAAGTTATCGACTTTAAGGGCGTTTTGTTCAATGAAATTTCTTCTTGGCTCAACTTCATCTCCCATTAATGTTGTGAAAACTTCATTAGAGGCGATAGCATCTTCAATTTTTACTCGAAGCATTATTCTTGTCTCTGGATTCATTGTTGTATCCCAAAGTTGATCAGGATTCATCTCTCCTAATCCCTTATATCTTTGAAATCCTTGACCTTTTCTTGCCTCAACCAGTAAGAAATTCAAAGCAGCAGAAAAATTAGGTGTTTTAATTTCTTTTGTACCCTTTTGAATATACGTTTCATCGTCAAACATACTCTCAACTTGGTCCGAATATGCTTCTATTTTTTTAAACTCAGAAGAGTTAAAAAATGCCTCATCAAGACAAATATTTGTGACCTCTACCCCATATGTTTTCAATGAGTACAGGATGCTATTATTTTTAAATTCTAAAATATTTTGCTCAGACATTGAACTATTGTTGTTCATTTTTTCTTGAAGATTAATACACCATTCCTTCGAATTTTTTTCATTAGCTAAGTCTAACTTTGGCATTCCCAACATAGACATTAACAACGGTTCATTATATTTTTTTCCAAGTTTTTCAATAGTACCAATTGTATTGTAGTAACTGGTAACAAGTTTTTCAAGAGCAACACCTTGTATAGCAGGAGCATCCTTACTAACAAAAAGACTTGCATCGTTTATTGCTTCCTGTTGAAGATATTCATTAAGCTCAATATCATCCTTAAGGTAACGCTCTTGCTTACCTTTTTTAATTTTATAAAGGGGTGGTTGAGCAATAAATAAATAACCATTCTCTATTAGTTCTGGGTAGTGACGATAAAAGAAAGTCAATAGTAACGTTCTAATATGGGCTCCATCAACATCCGCGTCGGTCATAATAACTATCTTGTGATATCTTAACTTTGTAAGATCATATTCTTCCTTACCAATGCCGCAACCCAAAGCCGTAATAAGTGTTCCTACCTCTTGAGAGGATAGAATTTTCTCAAATCTAGCTTTTTCTACATTTAAAATCTTACCTTTTAATGGAAGAATCGCCTGTGTTCTTCTATCCCTTCCTTGTTTGGCAGATCCCCCAGCAGAATCACCCTCTACTAAGAAAATTTCTGATTCAGCAGGGTCTTTAGTTTGACAATCACTTAATTTACCTGGTAGACCTGCTATATCCAAAGCGCCTTTACGACGAGTCATTTCGCGTGCTTTTCTAGCAGCATCACGAGCCCTAGAGGCATCGAAAATTTTTCCTATAATAATTTTGGCTTCTGCAGGGTTTTCAAGGAGGTATTCACTTAGCTTCTCACTTACAGATGATTCAACTGGCGCTCTAACTTCAGATGAAACTAACTTGTCTTTTGTTTGCGAAGAAAACTTAGGGTCTGGAACCTTAATTGATAAGATAGCAGTTAAACCTTCTCTTGTATCTTCTCCAGTAATAGCAGCTTTTTCTTTTTTTGCTAAACCGGATGCATCTATGAAATTATTAAGAGTTCTTGTTAATGCAGCTCTTAAACCAGCAAGATGCGCGCCACCATCCCTTTGTGGAATGTTGTTAGTAAAACAATATACGCTTTCATTGTAAGAGTCACTCCATTGAAGTGCTACATCAACAGCAATATCATCTTTTTCTGTAGAAATTGAAATAATATCATTATGAATTGGATTTTTAGATTTGTTTAAGTGCTCTACAAAGGCCTTAATACCGCCTTCGTAAACAAAAATATCTTTTTGATCAGTACGCTCATCATTAATTTCAATATGAACGCCTGAATTTAGAAAAGATAGCTCACGTAATCTATTTGATAAGGTTTCAAATTTAAAAACTGTTTCAGTGAAAATCTCAATACTTGGTTTAAAGTGAATTGTTGTGCCTGTTTTATCTGATTTTCCTGTGGTTTTAATTGACGAAACTGGGACGCCTAGAACATAATCCTGTTCATAGCTTTCACCAGACCTATGAATGGTTAGTTTTAAAGTTTCGGAAAGAGCGTTTACTACAGAAACGCCAACTCCATGAAGACCACCAGAAACCTTGTATGAGTTATCATCAAATTTACCGCCGGCATGAAGCACGGTCATAATAACTTCAGCTGCAGATATTCCCTCTTCAGGATGAATATCAACTGGTATACCGCGACCATCGTCTGTTACGGATATCGAGTTATCTTCGTGTATTACCACCTCAATTTTTGAGCAGTGGCCGGCTAGAGCTTCATCAATTGAATTGTCAACAACTTCAAACACCATATGATGAAGACCAGTGCCATCATCTGTGTCACCAATATACATTCCAGGGCGCTTTCTAACAGCATCTAAACCCTTTAAAACTTTAATATTGGAGGCTTGGTATTCTTCGGTCATAAATGGCCTTTAAAAAATGAATTTATTATACCACGGGTAGTAACTTTATCGATAAATCATATAACATTTTTCATGTTACTGTTATAAGAAATTTTTTACTTATGCGCTTACAATAACACCCTTTTCAATGCGGTAAATATTTGTTTTTTTGGGGTCCAAAGGCAGTTCTTTATTTCCAATATCAGTTATGAATATTTGAATATTCAGGTTTGTTAAAAAATCAAGTATTGAATTAATTTTATTTTGATCAAGCTCTGAAGAAATATCATCAATTAGAACAACTGGGGCCGAGTTTTCTTTGGCTAAAACAAGTACTTGAAGCATCCAAAATACAATTGATAGCTTTTTTTGCTCACCTCTTGAAAGAAACCCCTCATTTTTTTTGTCTAGGTAGAAATCAACTGAAGCCCTATGAGGGCCATACCCCAAGTGTTTTGTTCTTATAAAAGAGTTTTTGTTGTTTTGGAGATACTGATTAATTTCGTTATGGTTTAGACCATCAACATCTTTTGTCCATCCTGTCTGTAAGACAAATTCCAAGCTTTTAGTTGATTCAACAAAACTTTCAAGTTTTTTCAATGAACTCTCTTTAAGCATTTTTGTCAGTTTTTGTATATAGTTTATTCTAGCATTAGAGATTTCAACAGATAATAAAGAGTATTTTGAAAACCATTCATTAAGTTGGTTTTGGTTATTACCGTTTAGAATTGCATTTATATTTTTTAAGGTTTTGTTATATGATTTGTATGTTTTTAGTATCTCTTTATTGTTGTGAAAAACACCCCAGTCAAGATAAGATCTTTTCAGTTTTGGAGTTCCGCCGACTATAAACCCTCTATCAGGAGAAATAATTTGTGTTGGTAGGTGTTGACTTAAGAGACTGTTACTAGTAATTTTCTTATCACCAATTACAATAGTGCTTTTACTTCTTGATTTATTTAAAGTGGTTTTCTCACCATCGATTATTGCATTTATTTGTACAAGTTCTTCATCAAAAGGAATAACGTCTTTTATGTTTTTTGACTTAAATGATCGATTGTGCCCTAAATAATACAGCGACTCAATAAAGTTGGTTTTTCCTTGGCCATTAGATCCCAGAACTAGGTTTATATTTTTGTTCGGTTCTAGATACTGGTTGTTTAAGTTTCTAAATCTTGCGACATGTAGTTTCTCAATTATTGCCATTTAGTAACTTGTTCTAGATTCTCATTGGCATGATTATATATTGATAGCTTTCATCACCCATAGCACTTAGTAGGCAAGATTTGTTTTCGCCGCCAGGTATAACCATGTTGACTTCTTTAGAGGCCAGTTTTTCTAATACAGAAATTAAATAGTGAATATTAAAGGCGATTTCAAGTTCTTTTTCTTGCTTTGTTACTTCTATTTGTGTTTCAGCTCTTCCCCTTTCTGAATGTGAAAAAATACTAAGCTTATCATCTCTAAAAACGAGCTTTACACCCTTGGTTCTCTCGTCAACAAAAATTGATGCTTGTTGAAGGCTAGATAAAAAATCTGCTCGATCTATAACAATGGTGTTGCTAAAGTCAGTCGGCATCACTTGTTTATAATTCGGAAAGTTTCCATCAATTAGCCGGCTGATAATTTTAGTATTTGTGTCTACTAGTGAGAAGTAGTTATCTGAAAGATGGATTTCTGCCATATCTTGAGTGCTTTTGTTCAGAAGCTTGGTAAGTTCTAATACTGCTTTTCTTGGCAGAATTACTGTTTTTCTTTCTTCCAAATTATTACTTTGTTTCACCTCACCAATTGAGAGTCTGTGACCATCAGTTGCTACAACAGTTAAAGAGTCTTTATTTAATTCAAAAAATAACCCATTTAAATAAGCCCTTATATCTTGATTTCCCATAGAAAAACTTGTGTTTTCTATTAGTTCTTTCAGTGCCTCTTGTTTGATTTTTATTACAGTTGTGTTTTGAGTTTTAGGAAGCGCGGGAAAATCCAAATGATTGAATGTATTTAATTCAAATGTATTTTTATTTGCATTTAAATAAACTTTATTTTCTTCAATCTTAAATTTAATCTTAGTTTTTTCTGGGAGTTTTCTTACAATATCTATTAGATCTTTTGCATATATTGTAAAGGTTATTTCTGTTTCACTTTTTATTTCACTGGAAGCGCTTATTTCTAGCTCCATATCTGTCGTCGTAAGAGTTAGAGTCTTATCTTTTAACTGAATTAACACATGTGAGAGTATTGGTAGAGTTTGTTTCTTTTCAACAACTCCAATTACAGTTTGTAATGGTTCAATTAATTCTTCAACGCTTAATTCTGTGTTCATAGGCTGTCTGTCTTTATAAATTAATTATTATTATTATTAGTGCACTTATTTTCTGTTAATTTCTAATTTTTTCTTAATAAAATCAATAGTATAAGTGGTGCATATCTTGTTGATATCTACAGTTTTATTTTTACACTATTGTTAGTCATTGTTCTAATTATAAGATGTTTTGATTCTTATCAACAACACAACTTATAATTTTTTGTTTATAAGTTAGTAATTTTAATTGTTATGTTTTCAATATCGTTTTTAATCTCTTCGTTTGTATTCATAAGCCCTTTTAGTTTTTCGCAGGAATACAAAACTGTTGAGTGGTCCCTATTTCCAAAATTTTGACCAATTTTTGCTAGTGACAAAGAAGTTAATTCATGGCATAAGTAAATTGCCATTTGTCTGGCTTTGACCAAGTGTTGTTTTCGCGAATTTGAAATTAAATCAGAAACCGTTATTCCATAGTACTTGCTAACTGTCTTTTGAACTTCATTTACTTCAATAATAAGTTTTTTTGGTTTAATTAGATCGCCCAAAGCTCCCTCAACAACATCTTTAGTTATGAAAGAATGATCTATTTGAGAAAAATCGACAAACGCCTTTAGTTTTAGAAGCGCCCCCTCTAGATCTCGAACATTTGAAACAACATGGCTTGCTATAAAAAGAGCAATATCCTCACTAAGATTTAGTGATATTTGAGGGTTTTGGGACTTCTTTAATAGAATAGCGGCCCTCATTTCTAGTTCTGGAGGTGAAAGCTGTAAATTTAAACCTTGTGAAAAACGAGTTTTAAGTCTGTTTTCGAGATCTTTAATGTTTTTAGGCGGCTGGTCACATGTAAAGATGATTTGTTTTTTTGTACTAAATAAAAAATTAAAAATATGAAAAAATTCTTCTTGTGATTTATCCTTACCAGCTATTAAGTGAATATCATCAACCAATAACAAATCAGCAGATTGGTAAAAAAGTTTAACATTTTCTATTGTATTGTGCCTAAGGCTGGTTGTAATATTTCTTACAAAATCCATTAGTGGAACGTAAATTATTTTTGTGTTTGGATTTTTTTCTAACGCCAGGTGTCCTGCAGCTTGCATTAAGTGAGTTTTTCCAAGACCAGACTCGCCATAAATAATAAAAGGATTGTATGGGGAGGCGCCAACTTTCTCTGCAATTTGTCTGCTTGCAAGAGCGGCAACTTGGTTAGCGCTTCCCAAAACTAGACTGTCAAAAGTGTATTCTGGGAATAGCGGAGTTGTGTGATGTTTGGTTTGGCCAGCAATTTTTTTACTTGAATCAACAACGCCAAACCTCACTTTCAGTTTGCGATCAAACTCTGAGACTGCGAGAATAATTGCTGCTTCAAGGTTTTTATGGTTATTTATGTACTTAAGTGCAGACGCACTGGGCGCATAGAGGTAAAGAGTCTCATTTCTTTCAGCTGCTTTTAAAGGCTTAACCCATACACTGAACTCACCTAACGGCAGTGTATTTTTTAGCGATTCTAGACACTGGACCCAAGTTTGAGACATAAGAATGAAGGTTAAAATAGGAAAACAATGTACTAATGATACCTGTAATAAGCCTAAAGATGATTAAAGCCTTTGTTAGAGTAGGTTGATATTTAGACCTGCATATTTGTTATTTTTTATTAGTGCCATATCTATATAATTTAGTTAATTAATCATAGAAAATACGATTGTTAAAACCGGATAACTAATCAATGAAAAATAACCCTTATAGTAGACTTTTTGAGTCTGTAAAAATTGGCCCTGTCGTTACAAAAAATCGCTTTTATCAAGTTCCTCATTGTTGTGGTATGGGTCATCAAAGACCACAAGCACACGCAGCAATGAGAGCCCTAAAGGCAAAAGGTGGATGGGGAGTGGTCAGTACTGAGGAGTCTGAAATACACCCTAGCTCGGATTTGGCGCCATATGTTGAACAAAGAATCTGGGACAAAAGGGATATTCCAGCGCTAAGCCTTATGACAGAGGCTGTTCATGAGCATGGCGCTCTTGCAGCCATAGAACTAGCCCACAATGGAAACCATGCTGCTAACTTATATTCAAGACTTCCAGTTATCTCACCTGTAAGCCAGTCAATAGACCTTATTTATCCTAAACAAACTAGGCGCATGAATAAAAAAGATATTGCCGAGTTTAGGAGGTGGCACCGAAATGCTGCATTAAACGCAAAAGCTGCGGGCTTTGATATTATTTATGTTTATGCAGGCCATGGTATGACCCTTACTCAGGAGTTTTTGCTTCCAGAAATTAACGACCGGACTGATGAGTATGGTGGCAGTATTGAAAACCGCGTGCGCCTAACACGTGAACTGCTTGAAGAAACTAAAGACGCTGTTGGAGATACTTGTGCAGTAGCTTTTAGGTTTGCTGTTGATGAGCTTAAGGGTTCAGATGGAATGCAATTCTTTGAAGAAGGCAGGGCTGTAGTAGAAATGCTGGCAGAGATTCCTGACCTTTGGGACGTTAATGTTTCTGATTGGGCTAATGACTCGCAAACTTCTCGTTTTGAGCCAAACGAAGGCTACCAAATTCCATATGTTGAATTTGTTAAAAGCATAACAACAAAGCCAGTAGTTGGTGTTGGGCGACTAACATCCCCAGACCTAATGGTTAGTCTCATTGAGCGTGGAGCCCTAGATCTTATTGGTGCGGCGAGGCCTTCAATAGCAGACCCTTATCTTCCTAACAAAATTAAAGCTGGAAATACTGATCAAATTAAAGAATGTATTGGCTGTAACATTTGTGTGTCGAGTGATAATTTCGCAGTACCAATACGCTGCACTCAAAACCCCACTATGGGAGAAGAGTGGAGAAGGGGCTGGGATCCAGAATCAATTAAGCCTAAAAAGACAGACCAAAAAGCGCTTGTTATTGGATCTGGGCCTTCTGGATTAGAGTGCAGTATGCAGCTTGCAAGACGCGGCTATCATGTTACTTTAGCTGAGGCAGATAATAAATTAGGAGGCAGGGTGCTTTTTGAATCTGGCCTCAAGGGGCTTTCTGCCTGGAAGCGAGTATCTGACAATAGGCTTTATGAGATACAACAAAAAAATAATATTGAAATTTACAAAGAAAGTGAACTGACCCTCGAGCATATAAATGAACTTGGAATTAATAATATATTTCTAGCTACTGGTTCAAGTTGGCGTAAAGATGGTGTTGGCAGAAGCAGAAGAAAACCAATTCTAGGCTTAGGGTCACTAAAGGTGCTAACCCCAGAAGAGGCAATAACAGAGAGTAAAGACCTAAGCGGGCCTATTGTTGTTTATGATGATGAGCAGGGATATTTAGCAGGAGTTATTGCAGATCATTTGAGCTCTGATCATCAGGAAATAATTTTTATTACCCCAGCCAGTGTTGTATCTCCATGGACAGAGTCAACCTTAGAGCAAAAAAGGATTCAGAAAGCGCTTCTTGTTAGTGGCGTTAAAGTAATTTGCAATAAGACCATAGATAAGGCTGAAGGAAGCAATCTTAGCCTTCAATGTATATTTACTGGAGAAACAACCTTTTTAAAGTGCGCAGCAATAGTAATGGTTACAGAGCGTATTCCAAATACTACCCTCTATGATCAACTTATTGAGCAAGAAAATAGCGCTGAAAAGGGAGAAACAAAACATATTCAGTTAATAGGTGATGCTGAGTCTCCTGGCTTAATAGCAGATGCAGTCTTTTTAGGCCATCTTGCCGCGCAAAATTTTGAGGAGCCTGAGCAAGAAATACAAAAAGCGATGTTTATGCGTGAAATGCCAAGTCTTAAGTAAAGACTCCACTGGAGTGCGCTAAGGCCTACTTTGCAATTGATTTTGTGCGTATTTTAGAGTAACATTGCCCTCTTTTTGTATCGGCTAATAAAGTATGCGCAAAACGATTATTGCTGGAAACTGGAAAATGAACGCCAGTAAAGACTCAGTTAAGAGTCTAATTGGTGGAATATTGTCTGGAATGGAAGGCGTTAATGCAGAGGTTTTGGTTTGTGTTCCTTTTCCATATTTGTCACAAGTTGAGCTTTTGATTGAAGGCAGTAATTTAAAACTTGGCGCCCAGAACATCAATATAAACGCATCAGGTGCATTTACTGGTGAAATTAGCGCCGATATGATAAAGGATTTTGGTGCAAAGCACGTTATTGTTGGGCACTCGGAAAGGCGGAGCTTATACGGCGAAACAAGTTCAGTCGTTGCCAAAAAAACGAAGGCCGCGTTAGACGCTGGAATGACCCCTCTTTTGTGTGTTGGAGAGTCTCTGGAGCATAAGAAGTCTGGAAAAACTGAGACAGTAGTTGAGGAGCAAATTAACGCTGTTATAGAGCTGCTTGGTATTGATTCTTTTCATAATATTATTGTTGCTTATGAGCCAGTATGGGCAATAGGAACTGGCATGACAGCAACACCAGAACAGGCGCAAGCTGTTCACCTATTTATACGAAACCTTTTAGGCGAGAGTAGTGAAAATATTGCTCAAAAAACACCTATACTATACGGTGGAAGTATGAATGCAGGCAATGCTGTGGAGTTAATTTCTTGCCCAGACATTGATGGCGGGCTAATTGGCGGAGCTGCACTTAAAGCAGAAGATTTTTTACAAATATGTAAGGCAGGTTAATATGACATTTCAAATAATTTTAGTAATTCATGTGTTGTTGGCTCTTGGGCTAGTTGGGCTAATATTAATACAACATGGAAAGGGAGCAGATGCCGGCGCTGCATTTGGTTCTGGAGCAGCAGGCTCAGTTTTTGGAGCTCGAGGCGCGCATTCATTTTTATATAAATTAACTGCAGTCATGGCTATTGGTTTTTTTGTAACAAGTATAAGTCTGGCTTACTTCGCTTCAAATGAAAGGTCAGCAACAGAAACAGACCAAAGTATTATGTCACAGACAACTATGACTGATGACGGGATTGATTCAGACACAAGCGAAATTCCAAGCAATTAGTTAAAGCCGTCGTGGTGAAATTGGTAGACACGCAGCCTTGAGGGGGCTGTAGCGCAAGCTGTGACGGTTCGACTCCGTCCGACGGCACCAAATTTAGTTCTTTTCATTCGAGTGTTATTCAGACAGCCCCTCAAGGTTGTTATGTACAATCATCACTCTTTCTTAATTCCGATTTAATGAAACTTACAAATACAAAAGTACTTAAAGGAATAGGCTTGATGCTCTTAGGAATGTCAATTGTTCCTTTCTTGGATATTTTTGCTAAGCTTTTAAGTGAAATGGACTATCCAGTAACACAAATCACATGGACGCGATTTTTTTTCCATGCTATTTGGTTGTTGCCAATGATAATCTGGCAAAAAGTTAAGCTGTTTTCTGTTCCTGAAAATCCTAGCCTTCAGTTTTTAAGGGGCCTGATGCTAACTTTAGCAACACTGTTCTTTTTTGCAGCTATTGTAACCAACGATATCCCAGAAGCACTTACACTTTTATTTATCTCACCCCTGGTTGTTGCAATCCTTTCGCCTTTTATTTTAGGAGAGCGTTTCGATTTATTTATTGGTGTGGGCGTTTTAATAGGATTTATAGGTGTTATTGTGGTTCTTCAGCCTGATAGTGAACAGTTTGATCCGACTTTATTATTTGCCTTAGTCGCAGGATTTTGCTATGCCCTTTATATTATCATAACTAAAAAACTATCTTTTCGTGCGCCACCAGTTTTGACTTTGTTTTACTCTGCAATCGTGGGCCTACTGATAATGACCCCACTAGCAGCAATTCATTGGGTAATACCTGATTTAAAAGCGGTATTAATGGGTGCTGCAATGGGTTTTTTTGCTGCAACTTCCCACTTTATGATTATTAAAGCATTTGAATTTGCGAGCGCCTCAGAGCTGAGCCCCTTTAATTATTTTGAGATTGTAGTTGCTATTATTTTGAGCTATTTAATTTTTGGTTTTGTGCCAAATATTCAAGCTATTCTTGGATTAATCATCATTATTCTTAGTGGCCTTTATGTCTCTTGGCGAGCAATGAAAAATAATCAAGACCAAGAAAGTAAACCAAAAGCCATCATAGAGCCGCTATAAAAAAGCCCTCTAACTCTCGAGTCTCTATCTTTAGAATTCCAACTTTACCCTTTAATGTCTAACATATAATATGCAGGCTTTAAGTTTCTTATGAAGCCCCTATATACTCAATATTGTAACTAACTTTAAAATAAAATGAATTGGCGAACAAAAACTGAAGCAAAAATAGAGGTATTTTCTGATTGGCTTTTTGAAAATGCAAAGAAAACAATACTAGTTATTTTTCTTCTTGTGGCCGCTCTTGGCTCACAACTACCATCCTTAAAGATTGACACTACTACCGAAGGGTTTTTACATAAAACAGACCCAATGCGTGTTGAGTACGACATATTTAGAGACCAGTTTGGTAGAGATGAAAAGTTAATGATCGCAGTAAAAACTGAAAACATTTTTGACTTAAGCTTCTTAAAGAAACTTGATAGTTTCCATGATGCCCTAGAGAGTGAACTCCCAAATATTAAGGGCGTTGACTCCCTAATAAACGCTAGAAATACTTATGGAATTGAGGGCGAGTTAATTGTTGAGCCTTTAATCGACAGCCTTCCTGAAACTAAGGCGCAATTACTTAAACTAAAAGAAACAGTCATCAACAATAGTCTCTATGAAAACTCACTTTACAGTGAGGACTACACTATGACTACTGTTACGATAGACACAGAAACATACTCCAATAATGGGATATCAAATGAGGTAGAAAAACTTGATTTTGATGATGGCCTAGAGTTTGATGATGGCCTAGAGTTTGATGATGGCCTAGAGTTTGATGATGATAGTTTGGGCGGACAGAGGGTTTATTTAACTGATGTTGAGAACGACGAAATAATTTCAAAAACACAGAGCATTATGCAGCGTTTTGATGATGATAATTTTGAAATATACTTATCAGGTTCAGCGGCAATTGCGGGAATTTTCAAGCAAGCCTTAATGAACGATTCAGTTATCTTTATTAGCTTAATGATGATTGTTATTATGATTGTTTTGTTTGCTCTATTTAGGCGTATTTCAGGTGTTATATTGCCATTAGCCTGCGTATCTCTGACGCTTATAACAACCGTCTCATTAATGTCAGTATTCTCAGCTCCCTTTACAATGGCTACCCAAATTATGCCAACCTTTTTGCTGGCAGTGGTGACTAGTGCTTCCATACATTTATTGGCTGTTTTCTATAAAGACTTTTCAAAAACAAACGATAAAAAAGTGTCTCTGAGGTATGCAATGGGCCACTCTGGACTTGCGATTATAATGACTTCTATTACTACAGCTGTTGGCTTGTGGTCCTTCTCTTTTTCTGGAGTTGCGCCAGTAGCCGACCTTGGTATTTTTGCCAGTAGTGGTGTAATGATTGGTTTGGTTTTTACCCTCATCTTCCTGCCGGCCTTAATATCTATTACTAGAGTTAAAACGCTTAAGACTAATTCTGACAAAGAAGGTCAAACTCTAATGGATAGATCTCTGATTGGTATAAGTGTTTTTGCAACTGGACGCCCAAAACTAATAGTGTCGGTAAGTGCTGTATTAATAATTTGCGCAGCTATAGTTGCATCACAACTAAGGTTTTCACACTTTCCACTTCAATGGCTTCCAGAAGATAACTTTGCTCGCATTGCAACTGAGGCAGTTGACGAAAACCTTAAGGGCTCCCTGACGCTTGAGGTCATTATTGATACTGGAGAAACAAACGGCCTTTATAACCCAGAGCTTTTAAGAGTAATTGATGACGTTTCCCAAAATATAAATTCCATCTCAACAGGAAACATGTTTGTTGGAAAGGTTATTAGTTATATTGATGTTATTAAGGAAACAAATAGAGCGCTTAATGAAAATCGTGAAGAGTATTATGCTATTCCTGACGATCCTGATTTGATTGCCCAGGAATTTTTGCTTTTTGAAAGTAGTGGTAATGATGATCTTTCTAGCCTTGTAGATGCAAATTACTCCAAAGCTCGACTAACCTTAAAAACTCCTTTTATTGACTCTCTTGAGGCTAATATTTTTATCGATAGTGCACAAGTCTATCTAGACCAAAAGTTTGGCTCTCTTGCTAAAGTTACTTTCACAGGAATTGGAACTTTGATGACTGTAACTTTTGAAGAGGCGATTTATAGTAGTGCGTTTAGTTATGTGCTTGCATTTTCATTAATCACCATTCTTATGGTGCTATTAATAGGCAACTTAAAAATTGGTCTAATTAGTATGATTCCAAATATTTTGCCTATAATTTTTCTTTCAACAATTATGGTTGTTTTTAAAATGCCTCTTGATATGTTTACTTTGTTAATTGGTGCAATAGCACTTGGACTTGCTGTTGACGATACCGTTCACTTTATGCACAACTTTAGAAGGTACGAGCTTAAATATAATGATGTTGATAAGGCCGTAAGGCTTACATTGCTTGGTACCGGAAGAGCTATTACATTAACGTCTATAGTTCTTGCCCTTGGTTTCCTTGTGCTGACCTTTTCACAAATGAATAACATGTTTGACTTTGGTGTTTTAACAGCCAGTGCAATTTTAGTCGCTGTGTTGGCAGACTTTTTCTTGATGCCTGCAATAATGAAGTTAATTATTAAAGACAAGACCAGTATGTAAGTAATGTAAATTTTAATTATAAAAAAAGGCGCCTTAGGCGCCTTTTTTTTGAAGAGTTTTAGTTTTAACTCTGAGCTTGGGCCATAACCTCTTCAACAAAATTATCTTCTTTTTTCTCTATGCCTTCACCAACCTCATATCGAATAAAAGACTCAACCTCTGAATTTTTAGATTTCACTAAAGCACCAACTGTTGTATCTGGATCTTTAACAAAAGACTGACCATAAAGAGTAACTTCGTTGACAAATTTTTTCATTCTGCCAACGATCATTTTTTCAATAATATTGTCAGGCTTGCCACTTTCTTTTGCTTGCTCAATAAAAATTGCTTTTTCTCTTTCAAGAAGTTCCACTGAGAGCTGGTCCTCACTTACACATTCTGGCTTAGAGGCTGCAATATGCATAGCAACATCTTTTGCAAGCTCTGCATCATTTGATGATAACACTGTAAGAACAGCAATTCTCTCACCATGCTTGTATGCGCCCAAAACACCATTTTCAGTGCTGACAATTTGAACTCTTCTAACTGAAACATTTTCACCAATTTTAGCAATTATTTCTTCTCTCGCCTGGTCAACAGTAACACCTGAGTCTAGTTTTTGCTTTGAAAAGACTTCAACAGATTCTGGTTTGTTCTTTAATGCTAGAGCGCCTAAAGTATCAACAAAGTCAATAAAGGCTGAACCCTTAGTTACAAAGTCTGTTTCAGAATTAACCTCAAGAATTGCAGCGTGCATTTTGTCTTCACTGATAGTAACGTTTACAAGCCCTTCAGAGGCTACGCGACCAGCTTTTTTCGCAGCTTTTGCTGCTCCAGATGCGCGCATTAAATCAATTGCCGCCTCCAAATCTGCATTGGTCTCAACTAATGCTTTTTTGCAGTCCATCATGCCTGCACCAGTTCTTTCTCTTAGTTCTTTAACTAAAGCGGCTGTAATTGCCATAATTTGTCTCCTATATATACTCTGTATAGCTATTTATTCAGTATCTGCCTTCTTAGCAGCAGGCTTCTTAGCAGCAGGCTTCTTAGCAGCAGGCTTCTTATCTTCAGCAACAGCTTCAGTCTTAGCAGCAGGCTTCTTATCTTCAGCAACAGCTTCAGTCTTAGCAGCAGGCGCAGATTTCTTAACTGCAGCTTTGGTTTCTACGATTGAAGCTTTAGCCTCTAGTATCGCATTAGCAATTTCTCTAGCATAATAACCAATGGCTCTTATTGAATCATCGTTTCCTGCTATAACATAATCAATTCCTTCCGGGCTGTGGTTTGTGTCAACAACGCCAATAATTGGAAGTTGTAAAGTGTGAGCTTCACGAACTGCATTTTTTTCATGACCAATATCAACTACAAAAATAACATCAGGAATGCTTCCTAAGTCTTTAATTCCACCAAGACTTCTCTCAAGTTTTTCCATCTCTCTGGA
Organism: uncultured Candidatus Thioglobus sp.; assembly: GCA_905612405.1. Taxonomy (GTDB): domain Bacteria; phylum Pseudomonadota; class Gammaproteobacteria; order PS1; family Pseudothioglobaceae; genus Pseudothioglobus. Next base: position 14,600 of record CAJQRX010000041.1, on the reverse strand, counting down.
CATAATGAGCGCTTCTTTTTTTGTAAATTGGGAAAAGTTTTCTTCTGCAAGAAATTCAAGATCCTTAAGGCGTTTAATAGAAGCTTTAATAGTTTTATAATTTGTCATCATGCCGCCTAGCCAGCGATGGTTGACATAAGGCATTCCACATCGAATTGCCTCTTCTTTAATAATGTTGCTTGCCGCTCTCTTCGTACCAACAAAAAGGATTGACCCACCAGCAGCAGCAGTTTTGCTTGCAAAGTTGAGCACATCGTTGAATTGTGGTAGGGTTTTTTCTAGGTTAATTATGTGAACACCATTTCGTGTTCCGTAGATAAAAGGCTCCATTTTTGGATGCCAAAAACGAGACCTGTGACCAAAATGAACACCTGCCTCTAACATTTTTTTCATTGACGCTTTCGCCATATTTTTCTCCTGGGTTAAGACTTCCACATTGCCTATCAACCAACCTTATTAAAAAGGCACCCTGGCTAATATTGGGGCTCTGTGTGATACATTAAAATACTAACTTTATAAACATCTAGTTAGCCCTTCTTCCAGCTCATATTGGCTGAAAGGCGACGATTATCCCATATTTTTTTGAATTAAGCAAAGCCTATTTTCCCTAATTCCTTTATATAAAGCCATCCACAACCCTCTTCACTAAAAAAACATACAACTCAAAAAAACACCCTTTATAATTACGCCTTTTAAAAATACTTATGACCAAATGTTGGTTATGATATGTATCTAGCCTAATAAGGGGGGCTCTATAATACATATTTGATTTAATGATATGAAAATTGCTATTATTGGAAGTGGGATATCTGGCCTAACAGCGGCATATCTTCTTCACAAAGAACATGATGTTACTATCTTAGAGGCCAATGATTACATTGGTGGACACACCCATACCCATCAAATTGAGGTAGATAAAAAGAAGTGGCTGATTGATTCTGGCTTTATTGTTTATAACGAAAACACATATCCTAATTTTATAAAGCTTCTTCAAAAACTCAAAGTTGATACACAACAAACCTCTATGGGTTTTAGCGTTAAGGCACCAGAAAAAAACCTTGAATATTCTGGAGGCTCTTTAAATTCCTTATTTGCGCAACGCCTAAATATCTTTAGGCCCTCTTTTTTGTTGATGCTTAAAGACATATTAAGGTTTAATCGCATCTCAGTGGCAAAGCTAAATACCCTCAGCGAGTCAACAACAATTTATGATTTTTTGATGGCCCATAAATTTAGTGAGAATTTTATTGAAAATTATATAATCCCAATGGGTGCTGCTATATGGTCTACAGCAGCTGCAAAAACAACAGAAATGCCAGCAGTTTTTTATATTAGATTTTTCAAAAATCATGGCCTACTTCAAATATTTAATCGTCCTCAATGGTTCGTAATTAAGGGCGGCTCAAAAGCCTATATACCAAAAATAACTGCAGGATTTAAAAATAAAATTTTACTATCAACCCCAGTTTTAAAAGTTGTGAGAAGTAAAGATAGCGTTGAAGTTTTTTTTGGAAAAGACGATGCTTCTCATCAGTTTGATAAAGTTATATTTGCAACACACAGTGACCAAGCATTGTCATTATTAGAGGACCCTAGCGAGGAAGAAACGAAAATTTTAGGATCTTTGCCTTATCAAAAAAATGTTGCGCTACTTCACACAGATTCTTCTATCTTGCCTAAAAAGAAAATAACATGGTCCAGTTGGAATTATCTTTTGAGCGGCGATCAAAGCAAGCCCGTTACGCTAACTTATAACATGAATATTTTGCAATCGTTAGAGTCTAAGACTGATTTTTTAGTAACCCTTAATAGTAATGGAGAGGTTGACACAAGCAAAATAATTAAGACTTTAGTCTATCATCACCCTCTTTTCACGGTCAAGGGCGTTAAAGCACAAAAAGAAAAGAATCAAATAAGTGGCGTAAATAACACGTTTTATTGTGGAGCATATTGGGGAAATGGCTTTCATGAGGATGGCGTAAATAGCGCCCTTGATGTTTGTAGTTTTTTTGATAAGGCATTATGACGCTCTCTAAAAATCATCAACTATATTGGGGGACGATTAGTCATCAGCGCCATACACCGTTTAAGCGTTTTTTCTCATACCCAATTTTCATGGCCTATATCGACATCTCATCTTTAGCATCTACGATGAAGCCATCCCTTCTTTGGAACATTAATAAGCCTGCACTTGTTTCGTTTAAGAGGAAGGACTACCATGGAGATCCAGAATTGGACTTAGATAGTGCGGTACGAAAAACGCTACATGAAAAAACGGGTAAAGTTTTTAATGGACCTATAAGACTACTAACGCACTTGAGGTACTTTGGACATTGTTTTAACCCAGTAAGTTTCTATTACTGTTTTGATGATTTAGACCAAAAAGTTGAGGCCATAATGGCTGAAGTAACAAACACACCATGGAAAGAAAGGCATGCCTACATTATAGAAGAGCAGACTAAAAATGATAATAAGCCAGGCCTTACTGCATCTCCTAAAAAACAACTACATGTGAGCCCTTTTTGGGGAATGGACCATGACTACGAGTGGTTTTTTTCACATCCTGAAAACTCTTTAAATGTCCAAATGAAAAACTTTAAAGACGGTAAAAAGGTTTTTAATGTTTCACTAAGCCTAAAGAGGCGTGCATTTTCAAACGCAGGTCTTATTAAGGCAATTTCTAGGTTTCCATTTATCACACTGATGGTTGTATATAGAATCCATTGGCAAGCATTTATGCTCTATATAAAAAGAGCTCCATTTTTTACTCATCCAGACAAACTATGACCCAAGAAATTCAAAATAAAGATAGACTTTCAGTTGATGGCCTAGCAAATAATATTCAAGAAATGCAAAGAAGCACCAGAATGACTTCTTTCTTTAAAAAGATTTTATTTAAAAAACTTAAAGGCTTAAAAACAGGTGAACTGACAATAATTGATGGCTCTGAAATTCACGTATTTGGCATACCCAAATCAGAACTTAAGGCTACTTTAACCGTTTCATCTCAAGAGTTTTATGTTTTTTTAGGAAGTGGCGGCACCAATGGTGCGGCAGAAGCTTTCACTGCTGGTTATTGGTCTGCAGATAACTTGGTCCAGTTAATTCAGCTTATTATTAGAAATAAAAAAACTATGGAAGGTCTTGAGTCTGGACTTGCAAGATTAACAAATCCAATCACTAAAATAATCCATAAGTTTAGACAAAATACCCTGAAAGGAAGCAAGAGTAATATTTTGGCGCACTATGATCTGAGTAATGATTTTTACCAGCTATGGCTTGACTCAACCATGACTTACTCAAGCGGTATTTTTCTAAATAAGAAGTCAAGCATGCACGATGCTTCAATAGAAAAATTGGATAGGCTCTGTCGAAAACTGAACCTTAATAGTGATGACCATGTCCTTGAAATTGGAACAGGGTGGGGGAGTTTTGCAACTCATGCGGCTAAAAATTATGGCTGTAAAGTTACAACTACGACTATCTCAGATAATCAGTTTAATTATGTTGCTGATTTAGTTAGTCAAGAAAATCTAGACAATAAGATAACTTTATTAAACCAAGACTATAGAGAGCTTGAGGGCTCTTTTGACAAGATTGTTTCGATAGAAATGATTGAGGCTGTTGGGTCTGACTACGTGCCTGGCTTCTTTGAAAAAGCCTCTTCATTACTGAAGAAAAATGGTCTAATGGCGCTTCAAGGAATAACGTATAACGATCCAGACTTTGATGCCTATAAAAATTCAGTAGACTTTATAAGAAAATATATTTTCCCTGGCTCATGCTTAATCTCAGTAGCTCAAGTTGAAAAAGCAATCAAACAGAAAACAGACTTAATTATGGTTGATTCTGAAGACATAACGCTTCATTATGCAAGGACACTCGAGATCTGGCGTAAAGATTTTGAAAAAGTATTACCGCAAGTAAGAGAGCTTGGTTTTTCAGATCCTTTTATAAGAATTTGGATTTTTTATCTAGTCTACTGTGAAGCAGGATTTCTTGAAAACTTAATTGGTGATTTTCAGTTTATATTTGCCAAACCTGACTCTCAAAATACTAAAATTACATACTAAAAAAATGATTAAATTATTAATAAAACTTGCAGAAAATGGCTTATTACCAGACGCACTTATTAGGCTTGGTATAAAGCGCTTATGTGCTCAAAGACTCTTAGAGGCAACGAGCATTGGTCAGCAGGAGATGGAAAATAGACACTCATCATGGATTGCCTCTTTAAATAAGAGTCCAGTTGCGTTAGTTCCTGAAAAAGCAAATGAGCAACACTATGAAGTTCCGCCAAGGCTGTTTGAATTAGTACTGGGATCGAATTTAAAATACAGTTCTGGGTACTGGCCGCAGGGAGTCTCGACTTTGGATGACTCAGAAGTTGAGATGTTAAAGTTAACTAGTGAAAGGGCAGCACTTTCTGATGGGCAACAAATTTTAGAGCTAGGTTGTGGATGGGGCTCTTTGACTTTTTTTATGGCACAAAATTTTCCTAATAGCAAAATTACTGCTGTTAGTAATTCAAATGATCAGAGACAATTCATTGAAAAAAAATGTGCGAAACTTAAAATAAAAAATATCAAAGTTATAACTGCAGACATGAATGATTTTTCAATCGATAAGGTGTTTGATCGAGTGGTCTCTATTGAAATGTTTGAACATATGCGCAACTATGACGAGCTTCTAAAGAGAGTCAGTGGGTGGCTTAATCAAGAAGGAAAACTTTTTGTTCATATCTTCTCACATGATAAAATTGCATACCCGTTTGAAGATGAAGACGAGGGGGACTGGATGGCTAGAGAGTTTTTTAGTGGGGGACAAATGCCTTCACATCGTCTTTTAATGAGCTTCCCAGACAAAATGAAGATAGAACAAGACTGGAGAGTTGAAGGAACACACTATGAAAAAACCTCGCTCGCATGGCTTAACAAGATGGATAAAAATAAAGCTGAAGTGCTTAAACTATTCGAAAAAACTTACGGTAAAGACGAAGCAAATATTTGGTTTCAAAGATGGCGAATTTTTTTCATGTCATGTGAGGTTCTTTTTGGGTTTAATCATGGATCAGAGTGGGGTGTTTCCCACTACCTTTTTGAGAAGCCATTATGAAAGATAATCTTAAAGATCTAGCCGCTATTGTTGCATGTATTTTGACAGCCTATTTTGTTGCAAATGCTGCAACAGTCGAGGGCGCTGTTCTTTATGGAGTACCAGCTATACTTTTATGTGCCGGTGTTAGCTTTATTGTCCACTGGATAGTTGCAATCCCTTCGCTTATTACGAGCTCAGAAAAATATTTTGACTTTACAGGCATGATCGCAACCCTTCTAGTCATAGCCACTGCAATTTTTGCGCTCCTAAACTCAGGACAGCAAATATCAATACGCTCAACTATTGTGGCTATTTTTGTATCAATTTGGACGCTACGACTTGGCACATTTCTCTATATAAGAATAGTTAAAAGTGGAGAAGACAAAAGGTTTAGAGAGATAAAGAAGTCACTGCCAAAGTTTTTAATGACATGGACTCTTTCAGCCTTGTGGGTTTTCTTAACGACAGTAAATGCTGTTACTATTATTATTTTAAATCAGCAAGTGACTCTTGACTTATTCTTTATGGCAGGATTTGCCATCTGGATTTTAGGATTTACTTTCGAGGCTGTTGCAGATAAGCAAAAAAAGAGTTTTAGTAAGATCCTTGAAAATAAGGATAAGTTTATAACGCTTGGCTTATGGTCTATATCACGCCATCCAAACTATTTTGGAGAGATTGTTCTGTGGACTGGCATTGCGATAATGTCGCTACCGTTGCTTTCTGGTTGGCAATTTTTAACTCTTGTTTCACCAATTTTTGTCTACCTTCTTTTAACTAAAATAAGCGGCCTACCTTTTTTAGAAGAAAAAGCTGAAAAAAAATGGGGCAATGACAAGGGATATCTTGAATACAAGAACAACACACCAATACTGATTCCTTATTTTGGAAAAAAATAACTCAAACTAAAAAAATGGCAATTGAAACCCTTGATTATAAAATAATTTCTAAACATAAAGGCTTTGAAGTTCGGCACTATAGTGATATGTTGATCGCCACAACAAAAGTTCAAGCTGACTACAAGAGCTCAACTTCTTCTGGATTTAGAAGAATTGCAAGCTATATTTTTGGCGGCAATGATAAAGAAATGAAAATTGCCATGACCGCACCTGTCATTGCAGACTGCCCTTCTGAGGGACTAAAGTCTTATAACATTTCATTTGTAATGCCCAAAGAACACTCCATGATCGACCTTCCTAAAGCCAACACAAGTGAAGTTTCAATTCAGAAAGAGAGTCTTGGTGAAGTCGCGGTTTTATCTTTTGGGGGTTGGGCTACTGAATCTCGCAGCATGGATTATCAAAAAAAACTTTCTGAGCTACTTTTAAAAAATAAGATTGAAGCAAAAGGAGGCTTTATGGTTGCTCAATTTAATTCACCATGGGCGCTTCCAATGTTTCGTAAAAACGAACTAATGGTTAGGATAAAAAGCTAATAACTAGCAAATAAATTACTCAGAGACTGCACATATTGTCGCAAAGTTAGCTAAATATCTTGGCAAGATAAAGTCTAAATAATGTTTAACTGTGTCGGTCTTTTCCTCTAAAAATTCAGAAGATACAGAGTTGTGTTCTGAAGCATTTTTTGCTCTTTCTAGGCTTTTAAGCATTTGCCAGGCACCCGCAATCGTTCCAAGCATCATTAAAGCATCAAAAGCTATCTTTCCAGAGTGAGTGCTATCTTTAGAATTGTTAAGAATTATTGAAGTAGCAGTTCCAAGATCATCTAGAGATTTAGCATACCTTGTTATCTGTGAGTTTGAAACCAACTCTGCCAATGATTTACTATTAGAGCACTCTTTCATCTCTGATATCAGCTCAGTGATTCCATGCCCACCATCACTAATTATTTTTCTACCAACGAGGTCCATTGCCTGAATTCCATTGGTGCCTTCATAGATTGGAAGTATGCGTGCATCCCTTAAAATCTGAGCAATTCCAGTCTCTTCAACATAGCCCATTCCTCCATGACACTGAAGGCTGACGGAGGCAACCTCTTGTGCAGTTTCAGTGCACCAGCCCTTTACAACTGGCGTTAGAATTCCAAGTTTTCTTTTATGTTTTTCTAGTGATTCTTTTGGTAGGTCGCTTCCAGAATAGTCAACTTCGGCACAAGCAGAATAGGCTAAAGCTCTGGATGCTTCGGTTATTGATTTCATATTTGCTAACATTCTTTGCACATCAGGATGTCTAATGATTGGACCAGGTTCTTCATAGCCTGGAGCAATGCCCTGAACCCGATCATTGCAAAAACTAAGAGCTTGCTGGTATGCGCGTTCTGAAACTGATACTCCCTGGAGTCCAACTGTGAGTCTTGCATTATTCATCATTGTGAACATGCACTGTATACCTCTATTTTCTTCGCCAACCAAGTAGCCAATTGCCCCATCTTCGTCACCATAGCTCATGACACATGTGGGACACGCATGAATTCCAATTTTATGTTCGATTGATAATGCCTTTAGGTCGTTTGGTTTTCCAAGGGAGCCATCATTATTAACAAGTATCTTAGGAACCAAAAATAATGAAATTCCTTTAACTCCTTCAGGTGCATCTGGCAGTCGGGCTAATACTAAATGAATGATATTCTCAGACATGTCGTGCTCACCCCAAGTGATATAAATTTTTTGACCATGGAGTAAGTAGTGATCACCATTTGGAGTTGCGCGCGTTTTAAGTGCGCCGACATCTGTCCCCGCATCACCTTCAGTAAGGTTCATCGTTCCACTCCACTCACCAGATATAAGTTTTGGAAGATAGCGCTGCTTGAGTTCCTCATTTGCATTAAGAGTTATTGCTTCAACTGCACCTTGAGTAAGAAGTGGACACAAGCCCCATGACATGTTCGCCGAATGCCACATCTCTTGAACGCTTGCAGCGACAACAAAGGGAACTCCTTGTCCGCCATAGTTAGGCGAGAATTGTAACGACCCCCAACCTCCCTCCACAAAGTGATGGTATGCCTCTTTAAAACCATTTGCAGTTGTAATTTTGCCAGAGCTGTCAATTTTTAAACCCTCTGAGTCTCCAGTTTTGTTAATCGGTTCTATTTCTTCTTTTGCAAGCTTGCCGGCAGCATCTAAAATTGTATCAATGATGTCAACTGTTGAAGTGTCAAGGCCAGTTTCATTACAAAGTTTTTCAATCTCAACAACTTCCTTTAATACAAAGCTCATATCCTCAACAGGCGCGGTATAGTTTGACATTATTCTTCTCCCAGTTTTTTAACCGATGCTCTGAGCACGTGTTTTTGAATTTTTCCAGTCGCAGTTTTTGGGAGCGGCCCAAAAACAACTTTTTTTGGTCTTTTAAATCTAGCCATATTGTTCTTGCAAAAAACTATAAGTTCATCTTCAGTTGCCTCTTGGCCAGACTTCAGTTCTACGAATGCACATGGCACCTCTCCCCAAGTTTCATCTGGCATTGCTACAACTGCTGCTTCTCCAACTGCAGAGTGTTGGTAAAGGACATTTTCAACCTCAACGGAAGAAATATTCTCACCACCCGATATAATGATATCTTTTGATCGATCTTTAATTTGAATGTACCCATCACTATGGATAACTGCTAGGTCACCACTATGAAACCAGCCATCTGCAAAAGCCTCCTCTGTTGCCTTAGGGTTGTTCCAATAGCCCATCATGCAGGTGTTACAGCGAATAACAATTTCACCAATTGCCTCACCGTCATGCGGAACATGCTGCCCAGTATCCTGGTCGATGACGCTAACATCCTCAGTCATTGGGAATCTTACTCCTTGCCTTGAGCTTAGCTTAGCAAGCTCAGCTGGACTCTTATTAAGCCAAGAGGCTTGAGGCGCTGCCTGAAGGATATGTCCATACGTTTCAGTCAGGCCATACACATGCATAACATTAAATCCTAGTTTCATCATGCTTTCAAGAACTTTTGCTGGGGGCGGTGCACCTGCAGTCATTACCTTAATTTCCCTATCGAAAGACTTTTGCGATTCCTTAGGGGCATTAGCAAGCATATTAAGCATTATAGGGGCCCCACCAAAATGCGTTACTTTGTGTTTTTCAAGCAGGCTAAATACTCTTTCTGGTGCAAAGGATCTAAGGCAAATAATTGTCCCAGCGAGCGCAGCCATTGTCCAGGCATGGCCCCAGCCATTGCAGTGAAATAATGGAACAGAGTAAAGATATACAGGGTGGTTTGGAAGATTCCAGCCAATGACAGTGCCCATACTCATTAAATATGAACCACGATGATGATAGACGACACCTTTAGGCTTCCCAGTTGTTCCAGAGGTGTAGCTAAGCGAAAGAGGACTCCACTCATCATTAGGCATTTGCCAGTTATATTGAGGATCTCCATTCTCAACAAGGGATTCATAATCTGTTATATCCGAGGCAATTTCTGGCTGTGATTCAGCGAAAGAGTCATTAATTACTACTATTTTTGGACTAACTGAAGCCATAGAAAGGGCCTCAGATGCAACAGCAAAGAGCTCTCTATCAACAAAGAGAACTTTTGCATTGCTATCGTCAAAAATGTATGCAATTGTTGCAGCATCCAGTCTAATATTGATGGTGTTTAGTATTGCGCCAGCCATTGGAATGGAAAAATGTGATTCAAACATTTCGGGAGTATTAAACGCCAGTACTGAGACAGTATCACCTGACTTTATGCCATAACTTTTTAGACTTGAGGCAATTCTAACGCATCTCTCTCTAGACTGACTCCAAGTATAAGTCCTATCTTCATAGACAACGGATGGATGATCTGCATAAATGTCCGCAGTTCTATGTAAAAAAGAAATAGGGGTTAGGGGCACAAAATTAGCAGGATTTTTATTCATAGTCTCGACTGTTAATTTCTAAGAGTAATGCCATTATCTAGCATGGAAACTATTCTTGCTTGAGTTTCTTGGGTTTGAGCAAGAGTTATAAAGGAGGAGCGCTCAGCATTTAGAATTTCTTGTTCAGTAAAGATAGTTCCAGCAGAACATTCACCACCAGACATAATTCTCCCAATTTCGGTTCCAACAGTCACATCATGCGGTGTAAGCATCCCTTTATTATGATTTACTTCAAGCCACTCAAGCATCTCTTGAAATTGCTCATTCCCAGAAAGAGTAAGCGGCTTTCTTTTACCTGCTTTTTTAGTATCATCAAGTGATGAAAGAGCAATATTTAATATACGATCACGGTTCATATGAAAAACATCATCAGGCCTTCGCATTGATAGACCATCAGCCTCTTGCGGTGAGTTAGCTTTTCTACCTAGACCAATATTCATAAAAGCTTTCCAGGCACCTTTTTTAGAATCTTCAAGTTTTTCTGTCCATCGATAAAGCGTCTCTTTACACCCTCCACCAGCAGGCACGACCCCTACAAAAGATTCAACAAGACCCATAACCGAGTTTGCATGACTAACTACATGATCTGCATGAAGCACAACTTCAAACCCTCCACCGATTGACATTCCAACAGGCGCTGCAATAACTGGAAGTTTTGAGTTTCTCATTTGCAGCATAGTATTTTGAAAGTAAGTTAGAAATGCATCTAGACCATTAAAGTCGTTTTTTTCAAAGCAGTTTCTAACGCTCCATAGACTCACTCCACAAGAAAAGTGTTGGAAGTCGTTGTGAATTATTACACCCCGAAGTCCTTTCTTTTCAGACTCAATAATGGCATCAGAAATCATATCTAGGCTTTTACTATCAAGCGCGTTAGCTTTTGAATGGAACTCAACAATTGCAGCACCTTCATATTCATACCAACTACCAGACTCATTAGAATTAGCCGGCTTTAAAGTTTGCCTAGCCTCAGAAAATCTAAGCACACCTTTTGATCTTAGAATTGGGGTGGGGTTTCCAGATGGAGAAAGGGCACTGAGTGTTGAATTTGAGCTACTATAAAATTTTTTGTTAGCACTACTTAAAAGAAAGTCGGGAACCTCTTTTCCATTACTTTGAAGCCTATTGATAAAATACTCTATACCAATTTCATCAACTAGCTCAAATGGTCCTCTGACCCAGTTATAGCCTAGCTTCATTGCATCATCAATTTGAGTAAGATCTTCAGTGACTTCTGGCACTAAAGAGGCCGCGTAACAAAGAGTTTCAGAGAGCACATCCCAAATATAGTTACCATAGCTACTTTCGTCGCTAATAATTGCAGTTACTCCGAGCTTTTCTGCCTTATCAAGCAACGGCATTTTTAAGCGCTCATGGTCAATATAGTTTCCATTAGAAAGATCAATTACTTTTTTATCATCACCAACCTGCTTATAAAAACCCTGGTCATTTTTATTTCCAGTTTGGCCATTAGTAATCATTTCAGAGACAAAGGGAATAGGCGATGAGTATTCATGAAAAGGATCATTTTCTGGCAGGATGCTTTCAAGGCTTTTTGCAACGTCTGCCATAAGGTCGATACCAATTAAATCATAAAGCCCAAAGACCCCGGTTTTAGGGAGACCAAGTGGCCTTCCAAAAAAAGCATCAGCCTCTGTTGGTGAAAGCTTGTATTTAAATGCTTTGTGAAGTGCACACTGAATTGCAAAAACACCAACTCTATTTGCAAGAAAACCAGGTGTATCAGAGCAAGAGACAACTCCCTTTCCAAGCATTGTTTCACAAAACGTATCAAGTGTATCTATTACATCTTTCCTGGTTTGCTCTCCTCTCACAAGCTCTAAGAGTCTCATAAAGCGAACGGGATTAAAAAAGTGAGTGATCGCAAAACGTTCACAAAAGCTGTGTGGCATTCCTTCTGTCAGTAGGCTAATTGGAATTGTTGAGGTGTTAGATGTAATGATTGTTGACTCTTTGCAGTTTTCATTAAGTCGCTTGTAAAGTGCTTGTTTAATATCTAGTCTTTCTACAACAGCTTCAGCAATCCAGTCGCAATCCTCCAGCTCATGGAAGTGATCACGTGTGTTTCCAATCTTTATAAGGCTTTCTGCTTCCTTACTCATAAGTCCAGGCATGTCTGGATCTTTAAGTCTTTCAAGTCCCTTATTCGCAAGCATATTTACGTTCTGACCCTCACTAGGAAGATCAAGAAGCCAGACTTCTACCCCAGCATTTGCAACTTGACCAGCAATACCAGCACCCATTGTTCCAGCGCCAATGACGCCTACTTTTTTAATTTGATTTATCATGAAGAGTTTTTTAAAATGAATGATTTAATGGCATCAAGAGTATCTTTTGGAGACTCTATTGGGAGCATGTGGCCAGCATTAGCAATAGTTGTGGTCTCAGCATTGAGTAGCTTAGCTAATTCTAAGCCGAACTTAAGAGGTGTATTTTTGTCTTCTGTTGCGACAATAACATTAGAAGGAGTGTTAATTCCTTTAGCACAATTTATGCCATTTTTATATTCAGTGCAAGCAATAAGATCTTCTGCTAGAGGATTATTAACCATTATTTGTCGGCCAATCCCTATGGGCTGCATGCCTGGTACAGCACTACTGCCTGATTGTGATTGAGAGCCAAACCCCCATTTGAGCAACATATCGGCTGCATCAATAGGTGTTTTTTTAGCCGCTTCAACTAGAGATTCATTAACAGGTATTGATGCAGCAGTTGCAACAGCGGTTAATGTTTTTAGTTTTGACCCTAAAGCGCTAGCTGCCTCTAAAGCAACAAGAAATCCTTGAGAATGTCCAACAAGATGTATAGACTCACATCCCGCTAATTTAAGAGTTTTTACGAGCCATTTACCCATCTCTTCAACTGTTTTTAAAGGCATGCCTTCCGAAAGACTATGACCAGGAAGGTCAGGTGCGAATACTGAAAAACCATGAAAAGCAAACCATCTCGCTTGAAGGGCCCAAGATCTGTGGTCTAGACCACTTCCATGAACAAATACTACAGTTGGTTTTTTAGGGTCAAATACACAGCCGCCAGTAGCCGCAAAGATATTATCTCCATCAACAACAATATTCATTATGAAGTTGCCTTTTCTACTGCTTTAAGGCCAGATTTAAAGTCATTAATAATATCTGCTACAGATTCTATTCCAACAGACACGCGTATCAAGTCAGCGCTACTTCCAGCTGCTTTCATTGCTTCGTCATCAAGGCGCGAGTGCGTTGTACTAGCTGGATGAAGAACTAAGGTTCTTGAATCACCAACATTTGCTAAATTCGATGATAGTTTTAGTGCATTGATAAATGCCGCACCACCTTCTCTGCCCCCTTTGACTCCAAAGCAAAGCATAGAGCCAGCACCATTTGGAAATAGCTTTTGAGCAATTTCATAAGTTGGATTTTCTGGCAAATCTGGGTGGTTAACCCACATAACAGCCGATTGTTCTAGGAGCCACTTAGCAAGCTTAAGCGCATTTTTGACATGCTGGTTCATTCTAAGAGTGAGAGTTTCTATTCCCTGAAGAAATAAAAATGCACTATGAGGACTCATTGCTGGACCAAAGTCACGCATTGATTCTGCTCTAATTCTCATCGATAGGGCAGATGGACCAAATTCTTCCCAAAAGTTTATACCATGAAATGGTTCATAAGGCGTTGTTAGCGTTGGGTGTTTTTTACTAGACCCCCAGTCAAAAGATCCGCCATCGACAATGACACCTCCAACAGCAACCCCATGACCACCGATCCATTTAGTGACTGAGTGAACAACAACATCAACGCCGTGCTCCAAAGGTTTGCATAACACAGGCGTTGCAAAAGTAGCATCAATAACAAGTGGCAAGTGATTTTGATGAGCAATTTTAGCAATTTTAGGAAGGTCGGAAACCTCAAGCCCAGGATTCCCTATTGATTCGCAAAATACAAGTTTAGTGTTTTCTTGTATTGCCGCTTTTAGTGCTTTTTCATCATTTATAGAAACGAAGGTGCACTCTATACCAAACCTTTTAAGAGTGTGCTTTAGAAGTGTTGCTGTTGAGCCATAAATTTGTGACGCGCTCACAATGTGATCTCCAGCAGAACAAAGGCTCATAAAAGTAACAAAAAGTGCACTCATGCCTGAGGCAGTACAAATAGCACCTACGCCGCCTTCAAGTGCAGCAATTCGCTGCTCTAGAACCGCTACCGTTGGATTAGTCATTCGGCTATATATGTGACCACCTTCTTCAATGTTGAAAAGAGCCGCAGCATCATCAACTGTATCGAAAACATAAGAAGTGGTTTGGTATATAGGAACAGCTCTGCTTCCAAAAGACGGTTCTGGTTGATAACCAGAATGCAAAGATATTGTTTCAGGACCAAAAAAGGATGACTTTCCCATAAATGCTCAGTTTAAAAACAAAGACAATATTTTCTCACAACTGGCTATTGAGATTGTCTAAATTTTTTCTGAATGGCTATTTAACTAAAGAAAGTTCTTCGCGCATTTTGTCAATCGTTGATTTGTAATTTTCAGTATTAAAAATTGCTGACCCAGCGACAAATGTATCTGCACCAGCTGCTGCAATTTCTTGAATGTTGTCAACTTTAATGCCACCATCAACTTCAAGTCTTGTGCTGAGACCTCTTTCATCAATTAACTTTCTGACAATTGTCAATTTATCTAAA